>JAGQPC010000410.1 GCA_020426925.1 Planctomycetales bacterium
TAACCGCATCGGCGTCCACTTCCGCATCAAGCCCTTCACCAAAGAGCAAACCGCTCGCTACATCGACATCCAGATGACGCAGGCCGGAGCCGCCGAAAACATCTTCGATCTGTCGGTGAAGGAATTGATTCACGATTTCACCGGAGGGCTGGCGCGAGCCATCAACAACTTGGCCACCGCGTGTCTACTCCAAGCCACTGCTCGAAACGTGCTGCGTATCGACGAAAACGTCTTCCAACAAACCGCCGCCGAATTCCAACTCGTCTAACGGAGAAACATCATGGCACAAACACGAAAGCAAAATCAAAAGCAAAATCAAAAGCGATATCCAGACGAGCTGGTACGTCGTCTCCGCAACGACATTCGTTGGCAGCCCTTTTTACAGAGACTGAATTGGCCTCACAAGCATCGCGAAGGCCAACTCGCATTCTTATGTCCGCGGTGCCAAGAATTTCGCACGGCAGTCAATCCCCGAACGAACCTCGGCCGCTGTTTCGCCTGCCAGACCAACTTCAATCCCATCGACTTCTTGTTGACCATCGGAACCTACGACTTCGTCGAAGCTGTCGACTTCCTCACGACAATGCTGCCGCGCGACTAGCACCAAGAACCTTCTCATCGTTCACAAAGGACCGCTCGCGGTCCTTCTTTCATGCGCACAACCACGCCCCCCACAAAGTGAACTTAACCAATCCTAGTTTGCACCAGCCAGAAACTCTCGGCCGCAGCAACAGTAACGCTGCTGCGTTCTCGGGGAAAATCAAGATTGGCAGTCGAAGCATGCAATGCCCTCATCTGCGGAAAATTCTGCTCGCTAACGTACGTAACGTCAGCCGACTTCGCTGAAGCGTGCGACTTATTCAAGAAGTTCGTTGACAAAGGATGGAGCCTGACTGACTGCTCCAGCAAAGTCGTCATGGATCGAATGGGCATTACTGAAGCCTTCGCGTTTGACAAACATTTCCGGCAATTCGGTTGTGGGCAAGTCTTTCCCTAGGATCATTCTTGCGTTTCATCCATTGAAACTTGAACATCTCAAATTCGCCAAGGTTGTCGATTTTGCATCGTCCGCATTCTTCTCAGAACGGCCATTCGGCACCCTACTTTTCCGTTGGCGGACGTCTCGCAGCCGTGATAGCCTTGGCGTATGGACAATCGATTGGAAGCTGAATTTGCAACCTACCGCGAATACGGTTAAACTCGCTATCTTGCAAACAACGGCTCATATGCTTCGCTGGAAGATTCTGTCTCGGAGTTTTGCAAGTATCAGCGTCAACTTGCCGAAGTGCGTGCGGACCTTCGCCAAGCCGAGGAAGAAAGTACACGGCCTCCTTCGAAGCCGCTTGATGAATCAAAGCTCATATCTCGTGTAATGGAACGATTGGTCGCCGAAGGAATACTGCAGGTGGCGGAGAGATGCCGCATTTAACTCTGCTCAATTGTTTTTCGACAACGGAATACTGCAGATCACTCAGTCGCGTGCCGGAAAGTTCTTCAATGTCGAAGGCTTCGTTGCAAGAGTATCTCTTCCATCGTGGTCAGGTCGTCAAGCCAAATGCGGCCTGCCACAATGTCAGAGTTCCCGTCAGCCCAGCCCATGAATTCACTTCCGACAATCTCAATCTGGTTGAGCAGCGATGGTGGACCGATTTCAATCGCGTTGTTCAAAATGACCCAAGAGTTGTCTTCCCAATCGAGACTGCCAGCATGCTGGAGTAGTTCCTGGCTGTCGTTGTTCTTTGCATCGAACCAATCCACTGTTCTGTCCCAGAATTTCATCGAACAAAGCATGTCCCCTGCTTGTTTGGTCCGGATGGCAAACTGCATTAACTTACGCCAGTTGGCAATCAGTTTTGGCGTTACATCAACGATTGCCAGCAACGAGTTTGTGTAACAACAGGTCGAACCACACTTGAAGAGCAACGGCGTTTCATACCGTTGCAGGCAAGCTTTAGATTTGGATCGATTGCAGGTTGTCGAGTCTTTTCTGTTTTTCATTTTCCTCCTTGGGTTCAAACTGAAGCATGGATGTCTGCTCCTCACAAACTGGGTAGCGTTCGGCGGATTTCGTCCAACACCCTCGCCGGTACAGAGGCGACCAAATCGCAGCTACAAACGTGCGGCCTAACCACGAAGCAGTAATTCTCGATTGCGTGGCGGGCGATTTCGATGTTCGAGTAAAACAAGCCAACTCGTCCCACCGCTTCTTGGAAGCGAATCGGTGTTGTGACTGTCACGTAATCGTCCCGCCAAGTCGTTTGGTCGGGATCGAAGAAAGGAGTTGATTTGTCAAATCGGTCGTAGACCAGCAACGGCACCGAGAAGGTAAGACAGTCGATGTACTCGTATTGCTCAAATACGGATTCTGCTTCTGTGCGAAATCTCGACAAGTGGTCAAGACTCAATGAATTCAGCTCCATCACGCCGACATAATCATCGATTATGTGTTCATCGCACGTGCTGTGAAAATTCAGTTTTAGGTAGTGTTCGAAGTGCGTTTGGCCTTGGGTTATTGCATCCATATTCCTCCTTGCAATGTTTGAATTAGTGTCACACAATCAAGACGATTTGACAAGAACTTTTTGCAGATAGTTACACGGTCATTGAAAAAGATCCAGCAGTCTCTGGGAAGTTCGTCACTAGCTCTGCTCACATCGTAAACGAGCTGCAGCTTCAAGACGTTGCTAATTCACGCTTGCCATCTGATGAATGCATGTGACAAAATCAAGGAACGCAGCCAACAAGCGAAACAGAAGATGCCCAGCAAAAAGAATAGTCACGGCGGAAGCCGACCAGGAGCAGGTAGAAAGCCGAAATACGAGCAGCCCGTGTCGGTCCATTTCAAGATGCCACTTGATCTGCTCGAAAAGCTCAGCATTTGGGCTGACGAACGTGACCTAAATCGGTCCGAAGCAATTGTGGAAGCGATCAAGCGGCTTACGCGAAGGGTCCAAGTTCCTGACTAGGATCGATGTTGCCGCCAAATCGTCATGGCAAGCTGCGAACCATTGCACTTCAAATTCGCCAAGCTTGTCGAATTTGCTGACCGGCAACCGCTTCGCTCCCGTTACCGGGCACCGTGATAAAAGCGAAAAAGCACGCACATTGGAAACGATGCGTAGAGTTCACTCACTGAATCAGCTGGCCAGACAGCCCATGTCAACGCATCTACTCGCTCTCTGGTGAATTCCACGCGAGCTTCGGCATGGGTGTTCGCAAAGACCGAAGAATCAAGATCAATCGACCTCTTCTGGATCTCCCAGTCGTGCTGTCTTAGATCGCTCATCGGACTGAGGGGTGAATTTGCAGGCAAGCAATCCAAGCGAATAACGTCAAGTGTTCGTTCGGCAAACGTCAGTGTCACAATGTGCTCGAACCGACTAAACGCTTCTCTGCCAAACTGGTGACACTCCAGCCACCGCTCCATTGTGGCCGGTAGCAAATCTACGACCGCGATAAAATCGCGGTCAATAAGTCCATCGCTCTTTCTTCTCAATTCCAGCCGTAGCGGATGCGTGTAGTTCTTTGTTTCGAATTCCCTTTCATGCATAGACGCCTCCATTATTCTTGAAAGAGTAGCACGCTTTCAAGAAGAAAGTCAACGTTTTTGTTACTTGTGCAGAACTTTCCTCCACGCCTGAATCGAATCGCAAATTCGCCAAGCTTGTCGAATTTGCATCACTTGCGTTCTTCTTCGTTCGACTGAACGACTCAACGCTTGCAACAAGAATTAGGCTATCGCGTTGGTGCTTGTTCATGCGTTTCTCTAGCCCTTCATGGCATCAAAGATTTTTTTGCTTAGGGATTCGAGCGGTGATACCCTGCGGGCGAACCATCTGAATGAACACTATGAGCGAAAAAATCGAAGTGCTTCCCGTTGATGAAGACAAATGGGAAACGATTACGTGCCGACTGAAACCAGCAACGAAATCAAAGTTTTACAGATACTGCTTGGAACGAGAATTAAACCGAGAAAGACCATGGTCACGACAGGAAGTACTGGAAAACCTACTACGGATAGCGTTTAAACACGTTGAAACCAACCGTGAAGAAAACCCCAGACCGTAACCCCGAGCGAAGGTACTGGAGTAGTACCGATACAATGAACCATCGCACGAAACAGCGAAGGAAGAAGAAGGTAATAAATTACCACACCCGTTGCATCTGCGATGCCTACAACGATTCTCGTTTGCAGATTTTTTTGACTAAGAATCACGGGTGAAATAAAGTCCGCCCTTCGCATACGCAAACATACGGATTGTTAGCAAACTCATGTTTGACAAAGGACTTACGATGCAAAGACGACAAAACCAACCCACGCTTTCGTTTCGAATCCCGAAAGCGTTCTCCAATGAGGTGAATCGGCTCGCTGACGAAATGGGCATTAGCCCGCACATGTACGCTCGGCAGCGGCTGATCGCTTCGCTTTCTCAAACCGAGCTCCGCCGAGTCGAAGATCGACTGACCGAACTTGACCAAAAGGTCGAAGACCTGCAACTGGACCTGCGTCAGTTCATGACGCAGTTTCACAACGCCGTTGCCAACATCCTGGCCTACGGCGGCAAGATGAGCGTCGACAGCGCTTACAACTGGGTTAGGGCTGCTACGGCCAACGACGTTGAGACGGAGCACTAGCCATGTTGTCAATCAACCCCATGGGCTCCTATTCCGTTTCGTACTACAGCAATCTGGCCCGCGAAAACTACTACACGGCTGGCGGTGAGCCAGTAGGTCGTTGGATTGGCGAGGGAGCCGCCGCTCTCGGTCTCGAAGGAGTCGTCGACAAAGAAGAATTTCGACTCCTAGTGAAAGGATTCGATCAGAACAAGAAGCCGCTTGTCCAAAACGCTGGCGATAAGGATCGCATTATCGGCTACGACCTCACGCTCAGCGTTCCCAAGTCGGTTTCAGTGTTGTGGTCCGCCGCAGATCCGAAAACGCGACGCCAAATCCAAGATGCGGTTCACCGGGCGGCACGAAAGACAATCGCCTATTTGGAAAAAACCGGCAGCTTTTCGAGAGCCGGACGAGATGGCGTCAGGCGAGTGCCCGCCAAACTAGTTGTCGCGTCTCACGAGCACGGAACATCCCGTGCGCAGGACGCCAATCTGCACATTCACTGCCTTGTCATGAATGTCGGCGTCGACAAAAAAGGCAAGACCCGAGCGATCGACGGCAGCGAATTCTTCAAGCGAAAAATGGAACTAGGTGCCTACTTTCGGAAGGAGCTGTCGCACGATTTGCAACAGGATCTCGATGTTGCTATTCGCCGTCATGAAAAATGTTTCGAAGTTGTGGGTGTCAATGAAGATCTGATGGACGCCCAATCGACGAGGCGACACGAAATCGACGAATTCATGGCGAAGAATGGTCTTTCTTCCGCCAAGGCGGCTGAATACGCAACGCTTGTCACGCGAAACGCCAAGAACCAACCACCCCGCAAGGAACTGTTTGAAAAATGGCAATGGCAAGCCGATGACTTTGGCTTTACCACAGACTACATCAACGATCATGTCCTGGACCAACGTGTACCGCTCTCGCAGGAAGAAGAGGTCAAACTTGTTGCCGAGAGAATCGACGAGGCAATAACAGAACTTACTTATCAAAACGCAAGTTTTAGTGAGCGCCAACTTCGGCAAGAAGTGCTGATCAAAACGCAAGACTTATCGTTGCCAGCGGACGCCGTAGTACAGCATGTAGCTGAAACGATTGAGCGGTCAACAGAGATCATTCGACTCAAAGACTTTGACAACGAACGACACTATACAACAGGCGAGATAATCCGACTTGAGCAACGAACGTTTGAGGCACTAAGCCGTTCGTTGCGGGAAACGGCGGCCAAGGTTCCACAGCAGATCCTGGACGATGTTCGCGACGATTTATTGCCGGACAAACTTAAGCCCGAGCAGGACCGAGCCTTCGAGCATGTAACTCGCGGGAATGGTCGCGTTCGCATGGTGTCAGGGATGGCAGGAACGGGGAAAAGCTTTCTTTTATCTGCTTCCCGCCAGGCATTCGAACGAGAGGGCTACAAAGTCATCGGAGCATCCATGGCTGGTGCCGTAGCTGAGCGGATGCAGGAAGATACCGGCATCAAAACACGTACTGTGAAATCATTGCTCTGTCGCTTGGAATATGAAAAGCAAAACCCGAAAGTTAAACCAATCCTTGATGACAAGACAGTCTTGGTTCTCGATGAAGCAGCCATGCTCGGCGTTCCCAGCCTATCAACGCTGATTATGGAAACCGAACGAACCGGAACGACCGTTATTGCAACGGGCGATTCCATCCAAACGCAACCGCTTGAATACGGGAACTTGTTCGATCACATGGGCCGAAACATGGAAGTTGCCACACTCAAGAACATCAAGCGTCAGAGAGAAGATTGGCAGAAGCAGGCCGTTTACCAACTTGCAAAAGGCAAGGCTTACGATGCCCTTAGTAGCTATGCCGAGGCCGGATTCGTGCATGTTACCGACACCAAGCCGCAGGCCGAGCGCCAGCTGGTTGCTGAATGGGCCAAGGACGGGCTCAAGAACCCGAGGGAAAACCTCATATTCGCACCGCAGAATGTTGATGTTACACGCATCAACCGCTTGTGCCAGGAAGAACAGCGGCGCGTTGAGTTCGCGCAAGGCCGAGCACCATCAACACCAATCAAGGTTGGCCCAGAGTACATGTTCAAAAACGATCGAGTCGTGTTTCGCAAGAAGTGCAAAGAGCTTGGCGTAGAAAACGGAAATCGTGGCCACATACGAGCGATCGATTACGAAAAACGTTCTCTCCATATCCAGCTCGATTCCGGCAAGAACATTTTTGTCTCGCTGGATCTCTACGACAAAATCCAGCTCGGCTATTGTTCGACGGTCCACTCAGGCCAAGGAGCGACCGTCGATAAGGTCTACATCTTGCTGACCGATTCTCAGCTTATCGACTTGCATGTTGGCTACGTGATGGGTTCTCGCCACCGTCTATCGGTCCACTGGTACGTCCCGAAACAAGTAGCCGGACTGAAACTCAGCAAAGTGGCTCAGCGCTTGGAACGGGACCGCACAAAGCCGTTGGCTCACGATCTCTTACGCGAAGACTCGGCGCACGCACAAACCGCCGTAGCACAAAACCTGAATCAGTCGAGAACGCGTTAGGAGTCGATGCAGCAAGGAAGGCTTTTATCTCTCTACTTGATTGCGATCGCTGCGACTTCCAGCTTGGTTCATCTCCACCCGCCCCAAATCACGTTTGTCGTACTCGGGATGCTGCTAACCGCTTCGACAATCTTCATCGACATTTTATCGCCGCGTACGATTTCGGCGGATTCTGATTCGCAGCAGCGAGTCGTTGGTCCTTCACCAGCGGACGCAGCTGTTTTTGCATTAGGCGTCGCTGCTGCTTTGTCGATTTACTCCAGTCAAGGGCGCACGAAAATGGAGATTGTTCTGTTGGCCGCGTTTGTTGTTTTCCTAATCTGGCTTTTCAGTATCGACGATTTCGTACGTGGCGTGAAAGTGTTGACACTGGCACAGGCGAAACGCAACGCGTTGAAGAGTTTTCAGGGTGCCACGCTCTACGTTGCGGGTCTTCGCTTACCGATTGAACTGGCCAACGCTCACTTTTGTTTTATCGGTGCCCCAGGTTCTGGAAAAACCACCGGCATTCGCTTGTTGTATCAGACGCTGCTTCCCAACATCGTGAGCGGAAGTGACAAGCGAGCCGTGATCTACGATGCGATGAGCGAGGTTCTGCCAAAACTCTATTCGCCGGAAACAAATTTGCAATGCGAGATTATTATTGCCAATCCATTTCACGCCGAAGGCCGAGCGTGGGACATTGCCGACGACGTTACGGACATGGCAACTGCACGCGAGGTCGCCAAGTTACTCATCGCATCCGACGAATCGCAGTCAGCCAATTCCGCGTTTTTTATCAATACGTCACGTCGCGTTCTTGCCGGTTGCATGCGCGCCCTCATGTTGACCGCCCCTGGCGAATGGACGTTTACCGATTTGATTATCGCCGTTGATTGTCCGGTTCGCCTGCGAAGTCTGCTGGAAAACTGCCCGGCGACGCGCAGTCTGGTGACCAAATTCTGCCAGAAAGAAGAAACCTGGAAAGACGTCTATTCGACGCTATCCGAAAAGCTGGAAGTCTTTCGTGAGGTCGCCGCGATTTACCGCGTGGCATCCGAGCAAGTCGACATGTTTAGCATCCGCGAATGGAGTGAGACGGAATCAATTCTTGTACTCGGCAACGACAAGACTCGTGGTGAAAGCCTCGATCCTCTCAATAAGGTCTTCTTCCATCTGCTGACGAAGCATTTACTGAAGCCCAATCAGCGCATTTCCGATGAGCGAGCTTCATACGTCTTCCTTGACGAGCTTGGTCAAGCCGGTCGACTAAAAGGCCTCAATGATTTGTTGACGACTGGCCGTCACTACGGTGTTTGTGTTGTCCTTGGATTCCAAAGTCATCAGGGAGTCACAAAGCCGGGACTCTACTCCAAAGAAGAACTATCGGAAATCTTGGAGCAGTGTGCGACAAAGGTTATCACGCAGGTCAAAGAGGAAACGGCCAGCTGGGCATCGAAGGAAGTGATTGGCGATGCCATCTACCGCGAACGCCAAGGTAAATCGACTTCACTCGTCCAGCGTCCGGCGGTGCTGCCGTCTACTCTCCAGGCCATGAAAGACCTCCGCAACCACAAGGTCTTCGAAGCCTACTGCCAGACTCCCAAGATTGGCACTTGGCATGCCGAAATCGACGGGCCAAAACTCTTCAGAAAACTCCACAAACCGAGTAACCTACCGCAGCATCGAAAGTTCATCGAACGCGATCCGTCGCACCAAGATGAATCGCATCTTGTCTGGGATGAGGACGACTACGATCGACTTCAAATCGAACCCGAAGAGCAAGCACAAGTAAAGGAAGAAGTGCCGGAAATCGAAATCATCGATTTCGTGAAGACCAAGACCAATCGTTACGTGTGAGCTCTGCATATGTTGACTTAGCTTCATCAGCGTATCGCTGGAAGTCGTCGAGGCAGGCGCCTTGCTTCTGCTTGTTCAAAGCTCGCTTGAATGTCAATCGCCGGTTCGGACAGTGGCAGAAAGGTCGGGTTGGGCGGTAACTCCTCGTAATGTTCGCCCTGCGGATTAGGTTCGTCGGTCGATTCGATCGTTTCCCACGATTTGTTTGTTGGTAGCTTTCCCGTATGCAGCTTTTCCCGAGCCCAAATGCGCCAATCATTCCGCGTGTCGTGTAGCAACAATTCCTCCATGAGGTGCGCTAGCAATGGGTCATGCTCGTTTCGTTTCATGGTGGCCCTAGCAAGATTGCCGATGACCAGCGGGTCTTCGGGGGCGATTTCGTACGCTGTTGAATAGGACGCAATCGCGTCATCAAGACGATCAACAGCTTCGTACACCATGCCTAAGTTGTAGTGTGGGCGTGCAAGATGCCCCATTGTCTTGATGGCGTGCTGGAATTCCCACGCGGCAAGATAGTATCGTTTGGAACGATAGTAGATGTAGCCTAACGTGTTGTGAGCGGGTCCGAAATCAACATCGGCAACGAGGGCTTCTTTCAGCTTTGCTTCAGCTTTAGCCGTATTACCAACATCGAGTAATTCGAGAGCCTCGGCATTTAGCAGTTTTGCCTTCGATGTGTCTCGATTGGGCGTTGCTTTGACGGTTTCGTAGTTTGTCGGTTTGCGGTTTGCGAATTTCGCACAGCCTGCGTCCACAAATAGGAGCGGGAGGATCGTTAGCAGTCGCATTAGGAAACGAAGATTGCCGAGCATCGAATCCGCACGATGGGGGCCGCGAGTTAAGTTGAACGGGCGGATTGTGGCGAAAACACCAAACGAGTCAAGCTAACTTCGGCATCCCACGTTTCTTGACCGTTTGCGTCGGAGTTTCTCGGTGCGTTTATGCGGATAGAACTAACGTACATGGCAGAATCCTCTCCGACTGCTGACAGCAAGAAGCGTGCTAGCTGTTGAAGTGTCACTCGGCGAAGATCGACTTCCGTTACTTCCTGCAAATAGGCTGTCTTCCCTGCCCGACGAGGCTGCTGAGGATTGATACGAATCAGATCGCTGCTGCGAATACCCGACGACGCAGCTGCTGATTCCAGTTTGCTCGTAAGTTCACTCGACGATTGCTGCCGCAGCGATGCGCTGGACGCTTCATTACGGAGCCCCATAATCCTGTTCGTGAGCTCCCGGCACGCCTCCAGATTTTGCGCAGCTGCCAATGCGCTACTCTTGCTGCTGGCACAACAGATGCTACCGTGAGCGATCGCGACAGCAGCACCGATGGCAAGAAGCACGGCAACAACGTTTTCAATACGTGGTTTCGGCATTTGAGGCCTCTAGTTGGTTTGCGTATTCGATTCGACGTTCGCGGTGATCGTTAGGCCAACGCCCTCTTTGGGAAGCCGTTCTGTTTGAACCGGCTCCACGGCCAGTCCTCGTTCGCGAAGTGCAGATGCAATTACGTCCGCATCGCCGTATCGTTGGACTTCGCCTCGCAGTACGACGTTGTTTTCCTGTACGCGTAGGTCGTTGACTCGTAGCCGCATGTCTGGCGGTATTTGGGCAAGTGTTCGCTGCAAAGTTTCCAACGCTGAAAATGTTGAAGGCAGCTCGCTGACGGCACCGGTTGCTCCAGCAAGTTTTGCGCATTCGCTTTCCAGTCGCTTACGGACGCCAACTGGAATTCGGTGGCCTGGCATAGCTTCCGAAAACAACTCACGCTGTTTTGCGTCGTTTTGCTGAGCGATTTCGTGATAGCGATGGCTCAGTAAATGGAGCCCAACTGCGAATCCGATTGCGAGCGCGAGCAGCCCTGCGAATACCGGATGCTTCCACACGGCAGCCTTGGCGTGTGCATTCCATTGCGGATCGTTTTGAAAGTCAATACACGACAATCGACCACTGCCCAAACTGCGAATCGCATTGGCTAGAATGTGTTGAACATCAGTATCGGTCTGTTCGACTTCAATGCCTTCAATTGCAGATACCGACAAATCTTCTATGCCCGCCAATACCACGGTCTTGAGGGACTCTCCGAATTCATTGGCATACACAACTTCCTCTGGAATTCGCTCAAGGCTGGTACCGAGCACACGCCATTCGTGAACTTGCGATTTTTCAAAGACAAATAGCTCGTAGCGAGTGCCGTGCTTGATTGCCAATATAAGATCACTCGCCTTCCGTTCCCGTAAAAACTCGCTGGCGATCAGGCAGGTCGTCGGAACAATTGACGAGACCGTGACGCCTCTTTCGGTGAGTGCATCAACGAACGATTCAATCGGTTCTCGCCTCACGGCAATTCCGAGCGCCGTTTCCCGAAACGGCACAAAGTCGGCCAACACATCGTCAGCGGACCAAGGCAATTGGTCTTCAAACGCGTATTTAAGCGCCAGCTTATCCCGAAGCATCGCACGTCCTTCGTGCGGGAACTCCGCAGCGAGACAATCGACCGAATCGATTCCCAGAATGACGTCTTCGTCACGGTAACCATTTTCATCGAGCGTTTCGAGGAGCTCGTCAACCAGCGCTTTATCGCGGTCGATTGAAAATTGTTCCGTCGCCAGCCTTGAGACCTTCCACACTTCGACGCGGTCATCAAACAGCAGAATCGCCCAGCAATGTCGTTTACTCATTGGGGTGGCTCCTTGGGCAACACTAAGGTGAATTCGTTTCCGTCAAATGAAATGAAGACCTGATCCTGTGTAATGCGTTCTACTCGCGCCGCCACACCGTCCTCACCGATTGAATCCCCAACGCCCCGAACCAGAATCGTTCCATCCATCTGACTGAACAGCGCGTGACTTGTTCCGCCGGTTTCCATCATCGTGGCGAGCAGCCGAACTTCTGGCAGCGGAGGTGGCGGCAATTCTGGTTCTGGCGCAGGCTCAGGTTCGACGGGCGGTGGCGGGTCAAATAACGGCCCTTGGAGTGAACGATTGATGAACGATGAAAAGTCTTCTTCATTCGGACGATTAGTATGTCCAAATCTTGCCGCGTTATCTCGCACCGATGCAACCCGCGTCCGAGCGGATCCCGAATCGACGCTTACAGGCAAGTACACAGCGAGGGCAACAGCCCCAATACCAACGCAAGCCAGCAACAATCCCGGTGCGCCGTGAATTCGTCGTCTTCGGTTCATTTTTTACCAGCTAAATGTTTGAACTTGAGGCATGTGCGGACTGCGTAAGTCAACCACCGATAGAGACTCTGCAATTCGCGTGCGAGTCTCGCCAACAAGCCAAATCGTTCTGAATTCAGCTTTGTCCGTGATCCACCTTTGCAACACACGTTTCGAATCTTCATCAATCGCTTTGAACTCCAACACATCGTCAAGAGATTTCGTAGAGTTAAGTCCTGTCGCCTGGAGGAGCTTTTGGCCTACAATCGGCTGCTCAATCGCTTCGAAGAGAGCACGGACAACGCGTTCATCGGTCGCGAGATAGTCGATTCGACCATTCCCGAAACACGTCATGTGGCGAGCTCGCTTTCGGAGCCAGTCGACTGTCAATTGACCATCCGATTTGTCGTCAAACGCGAATACTTGTCCCCCGCTTGTAAACGGAAGTGATGCGGTATCGGTCGAAGGAGACAGTTTGATGTCGGCAGACGTGAGACATTGGGTCAGCTTCGCGAGTGACTCGTTACCCAAGGTGGGTAGCAGCCGGTTTAAGTTCAGTTTCGTGTTTTCGTTTTCGACTACCACTCGAAAAGTTACACCATTTAGATCCCACTCTTCGCTGAGCTCGACTGCCGGTTGTTGGGTCGGCACTTCTGCCAGTGTCTGCACGACAGCTTCTCGAACCGATACGGCTCCCCAATGCAATTGTGTTTCGGCTGCTTCCGTTTCGGCCTGCATGGCGAGCGTCAAGCTTCGATTGGCAAGGGACGCCAGTAGCAAACCTGCAATGGCCAGAGTCACTAACGTCACCAGCAACACGAACCCATTTCGACGCTTCGGTTTCCTGGCCATT
>JAGQPC010000411.1 GCA_020426925.1 Planctomycetales bacterium
AGAAACAAAAGTCTGGTCGTCAACCAGCGACAATACGCGAGCAAATCCGCAATTGAGAAGTTCAGCGCGGCCAAGTAGGAAAGTGAACTAACGGTTTACAAAGTATGGAACATACACATCTCTTGGTTACTTGGTCCGGGGCAGGGAACTGCTCGACGCTGTGAGCCGTTTTGGTTGGCTGCCGGATGGAAGACAGTGGAAAAAAGCGTAGCCAGTCATGAAAAACGCGTTTGCGTGAACAGTCTGTCGAAGAACAGCATTGCGCGCCAAAGACGCCTACGGCAGAACAGCTGAATTCTTGACATAGTCTCAGATAATTGTGTCGCACTATCCCGTGGTTTCCATAGCGAGTAGGGAAGTGTGTTGAGGTGGAGTCAAGACGTCCGCGTTATACACGAACGCGATTTGACAACGGACCGAAGCTTCGGCAATCTGGAGACATGGCAGCCACGATTTTTCCCGACACGCACAAGATTGTTGCGGCACTCAAACGGAGTGGGTTTCGCGAAAATCAAGCAACAGGGCTGGTTGAAGCTACGCAACTCATTGACGTCGCTGATTTGGTAACTACGGCTGATCTTAGAATGGAATTGAAAGATCTCGAACTGCGAATCACCAACACGCTGACCAACCGTATTATCGCGGTCGTAGGAATCGGCGTCGCCATCCTCGCCTTGATTAAATTTCTGTAGCATGTTTTTTCGCAAGCCTAAGCCGGAACCGCTCAGAATTGAAATGAACGATGAATTTAGGCGCAAGTTCAGAATGCGTGCTAAGGTAAAAGGCTTTACCGATGAAGAGATAGATCGCGCGCTGAAAGTCTTCGAGGAGGAAAGCAAAAAGATTGACAACTAAATCAAACTTGGCTTGATCTCATCGACCGTTGAGCGAGATCTGCCAACTGCAGTTTTTTTGCGACGTAAGTTATTCGAACAATTGAATAAGGAACTGTCGACATCTGAAGCATCAAAGCGGCGAGTCCACCAAGACGACACTAGTCCAACGACAACAAACTGCCCTGCCTGCTCCGAATCGGCCTTATCAACGTTCCATCTTTAGTACCACGATTCAACGCCGCGATATCTACATTGTGCGACGTACCGTATCTCGCTCCTCCACGAACCGATGGTTCATGCAGCGACAACAACGCGTCGATATATTAACGTGTCTCATTCAGTCGTGGTTGTGGCACAGGGCCGTGTTTTTGCTAGAAGCTGAACGTGCAGTAGATCAACTTTCAATTGCTGTCTGACTATGGATTCGCGAACTGACCTATATGTGGCGTTAGTCTCTCCCCTATCGCATCGCGGCCCAATAATATTACCTCGACCGCGCGTAGCAGTTAGTCTAACAACGGGCAGAAGACAGACACCAAATTGGCCTCGGAATTGATGCAAACGAGTCACGTGACAAATTTAAACTGCAAAATCGATACACAACAACGTTTCGCTAGACCTAGACAGGCTATCTCTAGCCATGCGGTATGTACACGCGTGTTTATCGCAACCATCCGATCGTGTAAGGCAGGAGGGGTCGCAGGATTACCTGGTGAGCAAGTTTGCAAGTTCTATTGCTACACTGTTAACGGCGCAACTTGATTGGCGCGGCGATCGTGCCCTTTCAGCACGTAGGAACCGGTAAAACTGCTTTGTGTACTTCGAACAAGCATTCATCGGAATGAGCAACTCGAGCAGACCATTGTGGCTGACGTAACTCGCGCCGGTGCCACGTTCTAGAAGCGAATTTGACCATTCCAGAGCGAGAATGATTCTCAGCGCAAACAGAATTTCAAGAACAGCGGCAGGATCTTTAGGACGTATTATCAGTACGCAATCACTACACGCCATGCCAGTGATTCCTCGACCACGCCCGGCGGTTTGACACGCATTCCGACCGACTCGAGCCATGAGAAGATCACCTTTCCTCACTGTGCGTGTAGCGCTTCTAGCAACTGACTCGTCGTGCCGATCAGAGGTGTGCCAAAAACCATCTGAATAGTCTGTTGAGTGCACTGCGCATCGTGGGCCCATTGGCGATGCGACGTCTCCGCGAAGCACATCCGCGACATGCCGCAATTGAATCCACTGTAGCCGGGAGTATTCTTTAAGCAGCTGCAGTTTACGAATCGCACTTGCATAGCCAAAATCAAGACGAGTTACTCCTGAGTTGCCTAAGGATAACATCAGCTTTTCTGGTTCATGCAAGTCGTGGTTGAGCAGCGCGATCTGCTTTTGCCTCGCACCTCGCTTGAATACCATCAAGTAAATTCGTGATTCGACTCCTGGAAAACTCCGAGGTGGCAATTCATGCACGAACTTGATTGCTCCTCTTGATAGTAGCTCATCTCGCAACCATTGGAGCTTGTCCGACATCACAACGGAACAAGGCAGGACAGCAAGTAAGCGTCCCCCTTCCTCAAGGAGTTCGATCGCTCTGTACACAAACGCAGCTTCCAGCGGGACGTGACGAGTAACCTTTCGGTTGCCATTGGCGATATCCGCACATTCTAGTGCGTACGACCTGTCCTTTGTTGCGGCGAACGGTGGATTCATCACGATACAATCAAACCGCGGCCGCCTTGGCTGCAAGGACCAAGTAAGAAAGTCGGTGTGAATGAACTTCGCATTTGATGGGAGAGACTCTCGCTGGGATTCAGAAACACGGTTAATCGCGTCCAAGTCCGAATCCACACAATAGACTCGTGCCCTGTTTTTTCTAAGGCGGCTAAGCAGGGGAACAATGAGGTTCCCGGTGCCAACGGCTGGGTCAAGAAGCGCACGAATCGTCCTCGGCGCATGTCGCGACAGCGCAATGGATAAATCGTGTGGTGTTTCGTGCCGCTTCAAGGTGTAGCCTGAAGTTGTTCGATGGAAAAAAGGTGCCAGTGGCCGACGTCGCTACTGCGGCCATGCGTTCTTTGAGGGTGGTCGTATATGATTCCAACGCCGTGGTTAACTGCTGCAAATAACGCAACTCCGATGCCATGTGGCTTAGTGCCAATCGGAGCTACTACCAATCGCTCACCGCGTCTAAGCCCGCCATAGACTTCGTTTAACAGTTCAAACACAGCGTAAGGATCCTCTGCACCGCAGAAATGAACACCGCCTCGAATGTTCTGCTCACGAATGACGGAAATATTGTTGGCCATGGCGTCCATTTCCCAGCCGGCTTTAAAGGCAGGAACGCCGAGTGTGACCGAAGTCGTTCCGGGGCTCAGCATTTGAAGTTCTTCAAAGGCGCGCCGAAGGCGCGCTTCCTCGTATCCCAAAAAGAAGACACTTCGGATCGGTTTCCGATCACCAAGCAGTAGTGTGTTCCCAGGGATACCTTGGTAACCCGGCACTTCGCTTGATAATTCGAAGTCTCGCCTGCTAAGTAGTGGGTCACGCGGGTGGCGCTGGTAGACCTTCGGCTCGACGTAGACAATGTCGAATTCATCGTGCCCAAGGGCGTGCAACGCTTTACAGCACAAGACTATCTCAGCGAACCCCAGCGTCGTAGCCTCGAGCAGGACTCGCCCCGACACTGTGCGCAACGCATCCGAGAGTTCATCCACCACGAGCACTTTTCCGTCCAGATTAACTTCCAGCGTGTTGGGCTCATATTCGATCGACTTCATTTCCGCAACATTGCCAGCCACCTGGGCGAGCACAGCTTGACCGCGATCATCAAGTGCAGCCCCATGGAGAGCAAGCTGCCACGTACGCCAGACAATTTCGCCTTGATGTTGGCCCTCTTGCAATTGGAGCCTCATTCGCCACCCTCCTCGGAGAGGTGTGCGAAGAGTGGAAGCGGCACATCGCCGAGGTTCACGGACCAACGCCGTTGGAAGTCCCTAAGCAGCCGACTGACTTCGGCGTACTCACCGCCGATAATCGTCCGGACATCTGACGGCGATAGTTCCAACTTGCGGCGTTTCCGATAGCTGATGTGGAAGTACGGCGAATACATTGGGTTCAATACGTATTCGATCCCCTCCGCTCCGGCCACGTCCTTCTTCTTAGTGCCCTTCTCTTCAAACAAAACCGACCATTTGATTGCCTCTGACAGAAACCGGCGTTCAGCATCACTCAGCTCTGTTTCTCCGCCTGAAACCGC
>JAGQPC010000412.1 GCA_020426925.1 Planctomycetales bacterium
GGGCACTCTTTTGAGCATTTGCACGTGTGGCCTCGAGATCGATGTGAACCTGGGCATCGCGGATTTGTGCCTGGACCGACCGATCACTCCAATGAAGTTGGCCAAGCGATTTTGGAACAGGCGGTCGATCTTCAAATTTTGCCGTCAACGACGCGTGTGAACGCTGTCGTTAAATCTAACCAATTGGTGTTGGACGTGATTGTCGTCGAAGAAAATCAGTGGTGGTTCGGTACTCACATCGCGAGCTCTCGAATTCTTCGCCACCCCGGTGGAACGTTCCGGCTCCAACTGCCGGAACACGCTGTGTCTCGCGCTTACATGAAAATGAACGAAGCTCTCGCTTGGTCTCGGCTTCCGATTGCGGAGGGCGATAGGATCGTCGAGATTGGCAGTGCGCCTGGCGGAGCATGCCAGGCACTGCTGGAACGTGGATTGCTTGTAACCGGTGTCGATCCGTCCGACATGCATGAAGCGGTTGCTTCGCACGCAAACTTTACGCACATCAAGAAACGCGGAGCCGATCTAAAACGCAAAGAGTACAGCGATTTCAAATGGCTTGTAGTCGACACGAATGTTGCCCCAACGCATACGTTGGACACGGTCGATGCCATCGTGAACCACGATCGCACAAACATTCGAGGGATGCTGTTGACGCTGAAACTGCCAGAGTGGAAGTTGACGGACCAAGTGCCCGAGTATTTAGATCGAATCCGCTCTTGGGGTTACGGCGATGTGCGCGCACGACAGCTTGCGAACAATCGCCAAGAAATCTGTGTGGCTGTCTTGCGTAGCAAGGCAAAACGGCGCCTTGCCAAATCAAAACGGAAGCAGCACGCGAAGAGCAACCAGCAAACAAAAACGGACAAGAAGCCAGTGGAAAAGCCGGTCGAATCGCTTGGCGAGTGAGTGTAGTCTGCGGCGTAACCATGAAAACGATTCTAACGCTAGAAAGCACTTGCGACGAAACTGCTGCGGCAATCGTCACGGACTCGCTTGAAGTGCTCGGATCTGCGGTCGCTTCACAGGACGAGTTGCACCGTCGGTTTAATGGCGTGGTGCCTGAAATCGCGGCTCGTGCGCACGTTGAAAGAATACTTCCGGTAATCGACCTGGCGTTGGAGCGAGCTGGCGTTACTCTGCAAAGTATCGACGCGATTGCTGTTGCGAATTGTCCGGGGCTAGCCGGTTCCCTGTTAGTCGGTGTTGTCGCGGCGAAGACACTTTGTGTCGCGTTGGAAATTCCATTGATCGCGGTGAATCATGTCCACGCGCACATTTATGCTTGCCGACTCGCGGCGGGTTTCGACATTTTTCCCTGCGTGGGATTTGTCGTTAGCGGAGGCCACACGTCTCTGTTCGATTGCCAAAACGCTACGGAGTACGATTTGCTGGGCGGCACAATTGATGACGCGGCCGGCGAAGCGTTTGACAAGGTCGCGAGCATGCTGTCTCTGCCTTACCCAGGGGGCCCAGCAGTTTCTATGGCGGCGATGAATGGCGACCGCACCGCGTTCGATTTCCCCAGATCGTTTGTTCGTGATCCTGATCGATTGCAGTTCAGCTTTAGCGGACTCAAGACCGCCGTTCGTTACGCGATCACTGGGCCGGGTCGTGTCGACTTTTCCCAAGTCGAATTATCCGCCGAACAAGTCGCGGATTTGTGCGCAAGCTTCGAAGAGGCCGTCGTCGATTGCCTGGTCGCAAAAGCGTTTCACGCATTACAAAAAACTGGACACAAGCGTCTGTGTGTGGGCGGAGGCGTCGCGGCAAATCAACGATTTCGCGAAGCCCTGTCACTGCAGTGCGACGCGACAGGAGTTGAATTGCACATCGCGCCTACGGAGCTCTGCACGGACAACGCGGTCATGGGCGCCATTGCCATTGAACGGATGAAGGCTGGCAAGTTCGAGCCGCTGAGCATGCCGATTCACGCGGGGCTGATTCGCTAACACACAAGGCCTGTAATTCGTGACGCGATTGAAACTTGCCCAGAACACCAATAAGGCTCCTTATGATCTCCGGGTTCAATGGGCGAGCACAGATTTGCTTTAAACCAGTCGGGAACTACAGGCAAATGCGGAACCTTGGCGAGTCCTAATCGATAGGCTCAAACTGTCAAATACGAGTATTTGATAGTCCGATGGTCGAAACGATGTGATGCCGCCGTCAAAGCTTAATTCGGCCGAAAACAGGGCTTTTTTGGTTTCTCGCAACCTGCAGGGACCCAAACAAAAAGTGGTTTTGGCGCCGACATGTTGCGAGAGCTCTGGCAAATCTGCGTCAGGGGCTGCGCACGTTGCAGCAAGCATCACACAAATACGTGGGCGAACAAAACAACGTGCGATGCCTCAAACAGATTTTGCTGAGAACGTCTGCAAGCTGAAGGAAGACTCGCAAGTATTCGCCACGACTAGCGCACCTTGTAGGGAGCCTTAGCAAACGTGCGCAGGTGCTTCCACAGCCTGCAGGAATGCGATCAGGTTTCGTTTTTGTCGACCTCAAGTTGCGAGAACCCTCGCAAACGTGGGTTCCTATGACTACATGCTGCGCGAACCCTCGCAAACGTCAGCCGGCGAGCCGGCAACTTGAGTGCGAACGAGCAACAATTGGATTATCTCGCAGCATCGCGTAGACTCCGCTCACAAACGTGCACGTCAAACTTCAGCGCCGTAGCATCGGCGCGAAATTGCTGCGGTTGTTTAGACCTCAGAGCTTAGTCTTGTTGGCGAAGTAACCATTTTCGAAAATACGTTGCGAACTCAGTGGCTGCTGGGTGTACATGAACCGAAGTCGCGGAGCCGGGCGACTTTGAAATGGACGATCAACTCCCGCGACTCGGGTATCGCGGACGTTCCCCTTTCAGAGAGGCTACAAATCTCTACTTGCGTCGAGAATCCTAGCGACTTCAATTCCGATGTTCCTTGGTCTAAAGAAAATGACGTAGCGGCTCACCGTGAATGACCGACAACCTGGAACGCCAAATCCGGTCCGCACTTCACCTAGTCCTGGGTTCTCGGCGAGTGTTTGGCATGTTGACTGGATTCGGTCGAGCATCTTAATTGCGGCGGTTACGTTGTGGGATGCAATGTAATCGCTGATCGCTTCGAGGTCCGAGCGTGCGTCTTCGGACAGCAGAAATGTTGACAATGCTATGTACCTTCGCGCTCTAGCAGTTTGGTGCGAAGCGCGTTGATCGCAGTTGGGCCGTCGACGTGACGGCCTTCATCGAGTTGCTCGAAGCCGTGTTTCACTTCGTCGGTAAGGGATTCCTTCGCCTTGAGTAGCCGAAGTCCCTCTGCTAGAACTTCCTGAGCTGAAAAGTACCTGCGCTGAGCGATGAGTGACTCGATGAATGGTTCGAATTCAGGGGGAATCTGTGTCGGCATTTTAGGTCTCCATAGGTACCAAGATTTTACCATGGATCATTCGTTTTTGGAAATGTGTCCTTCTGGGCTGGCAGGCAGGGGAATCGGGTAAGGACGGCCATCGACTGTCCTCCCCACATGCCTGTAGCGAGCTATTACTCAGCAGAATCTTACAAACGCTCTCTGAGGTGAATGGCACTTCAAGTGTCGTAAGTCATTGTGCTTCACCGGGTTTGTACGGTTTTTTCGTAACGGGCCGAGAGTTTCGAAATTGCGGCGGTGGGCGACATTGGTGTTCACCGCTGTAGTTTCCAGCGAATTCAAAGTCGCTGAAGTTACATCATCTTCGGCGTTTGAGACTCGGCAGTAATTGCAAGCGGAGAAGTCCTCCTCGGATTTTGCCGACGCCCAAAATCTCAGGGCGTCGGACCGAGACGAGTTGGATGCACATGACACGCCCACATGGGCAGGGCTGCCTGTATTGGCTTCGTCCGTTTGCTAAATGTCCTGTTATGTTATCTCAGCAACCGTTGGAAATGCTCGACGAGTTGCTTGCCTACGGACGTCTTAATTCGTCCTAGCAGGTACGGAGCAGAGTAATGGTCAGGTCGATTATCCGTTGGCGGCAATAAACTCCACACCTGATTCTGATCTTTCACTGTATTGATCTTGTTTGCACCATCGGACACAGCCTAGCATCGTAACACGGCTTCCATCGGTCGCCGTGAAGCTCATCGTGATGCGTTCGCCCAAGTGCAATGGTTCACTGTGAATCAACCGAATGCCGGTATGCGAAAGGTCTCTGCCGCGGGCAGTAAAGCCTTTATGATTAGATTGTGGCACTTCCTCAACTTTCGTGCACGTGATGGGCTGACTGTACAGTGACCGCTTTGCTGATCTCTGGTTGTCAGAATCGCGACTGAAGTGGTTGAGGATACGTTGAAAGTGCGTGCTGATGGAATTAGTGATTGCTTGCATAGCTTCTTGTGACGGAGTAGGCAGAGCAGGGTTATAGCGGTCTCTCGGCAACGTGCGCAACGCTGTATGAACCATACGTTTGTGTTTTGAACGTCGTCTCGTTGTAGTTACGAACGAACTGGTTCATCCGGTGGTCAAATCCGCATTATCGAAACGAACGTTATTTAACGTCTACTGGTGGACCTGTTCGCACGCCTGATCCGCAGTGTTTACGAAGCCTGCGTCAGGGCAGCTCAATGTGGTCCGCACGCACCCAACAGCACTGCGTTGCCGACCAAGGTCGAGCCGTCCTTGGTCGTTCAAAAGTCGGTCGATCTAAGCGCAACGGTCGTTTTCACCGCACGCAATCCAGCGGATTTCTTCGTGCTGGCGGGTACATCAACCGCCGAGGTTATTTTGCATGAGATAAGGTATCGCACGCAAAGTCGGCGTAAATCCAATGGCTATGGTAAAAGTCGCGGGCGATAACGCGGCTAGTTCGCATGAAATAAGATGCTGCTTAGAAGCGTATGTGGCTGCAGCAATGTTCTCGATACCCTGTTAAGAAGAAGTTGCGTGTTTTCGGCTTGCTCGAAGTTCAAAAAGCCGTCTCAAAATCTAAATCCCGAGAACTCATTAAATGAGACAGTTTGGCTGTCCATCGTGTTGAACACGGGAGGCCATCATACGGCAGCAGACGACTCGCATGCCGGGGACGCTGCGCTCGGCGGCGTGCCACTTACTGTTCCGCCAACGATCCTGAGTTCATCGTCTGGCTGCGCAGTCGCTGGCGGTGGTATTTCCAACCGGGGAAGAAAAAGCAAGCTGCAGACACGACGCCAAAAATAAAGTGCGAGTAATCCGGAAACGCGGCCATAGGTAACGCAGTCAAGAACAACACAACTGCGTAAAAGTAGAATGTCCCGCTTAATATTCCGGCCTTCACTAGAAACACCATTCCGCTGGAGAGCGCGAGAATCGGGGATAGCTTCAGTACGTCCAAACCCAGCAGCCATTCGATTGGAAACAGCATCCCGATGCTTGCCATGCTCGCCGCCCACACGTGCGCGATTTGGCGTTCGACAAAAGTCACAGGACCTAAACGCCGACGCAACAACCAAAACACACCTGCCCAAGTTCCCAAGCCTGCAGTCCACAACAAGAAGTATGGCAAGCGGTCCTCGAATCCAGTGAGGTAAAGCGCATTCGTCAACGTGCAAACGACGATCAACGCGAGACTGTGCCACATCCACAGCAGCCCCCAGTTTTCCAAAACGGCCGCATGATGTGTTTCACGGAACATCATCGAGAACACTTGTGTCAGTCGGCCAGTGTTAGCCGACAGCGGTTCGTCGTTCAGGAATGCTTCCAGGTCGCTCGCGAGATTGGCGGCGGACGAATAGCGAAGGTCTTGCGGCTTCTGCATGCCGCGCAACGTGACCATTTCCAGATCACGGTTGACGTTCGGCTTGATGGATCGCGGAAGAGGAGGATCTTGCTCCAGCACTTTCAGCACAACATCGACAGGTGAGTTTGCTACGAATGGAGCGTTGCCTGTCAGCATGTGGTACAGAATGCAGCTCAGGCTGTATACGTCGCTGGTGATGCCGACCTCGCCGCGATTCCCAGCAGCTTGTTCGGGCGCCATGTATGCGGGCGTTCCTAAAATGGCGCCGGTTCGAGTCAGGCTTTCTGCACCAGTAACTTGCTTGGCAAGACCGAAGTCGGTTACGTGTGGCTGCCCTTCATCGTCAACCATGATGTTTGACGGTTTGAGGTCGCGATGCAAAACGCCTCGCCGATGGGCGTAGTCGATCGCGCGTGAAACGATAGCCATGATCCGCGCTGTCTCGGACGATTCCATGGGGCCGGTCGACAGCTTTTGCGATAGAGTCTGTCCTTCAATATGTTTCATGCTGAAGAACAGGTGGCCTTCATGAGAGCCGACTTCGTATACGGGAACGATATTTGGATGGTCCAACCCGGCCGCAGCTTCGGCCTCTGCTTGAAAACGAGCTCGGTCTGTTTCCGACGCGAATTGTCCTCGCAATAACATCTTAATCGCGACGATTCGGTTGAGGCTTAATTGTCGAGCGCGGTAGACAATTCCCATCCCGCCGCGGCCCAATTCTTCTAGCAGTTCGTAATCGCCGAATTGATACGGCAGTTCGAACGTGACGACCGGCTTCGATTTGTCACTAGCATCGGATGCGATCGTTTCTGGCTGAGATCCTACCGCGTCCGCCAGCATGACGGCGCCCCACAGGTCGCGGAGTTCAACGCTGAGGTCCGGATGTCTTGCGGCTTCTGCGTCAATGTCGACGAATTCACCTTTCGCAGCGCGACCTGCCAGTTCGTCTAACACGAGCGCCAGTCGTTCGTCGCGTTCGTTTGAGCCTTCTGTCAGATCGCCGTCTTCGTCCGAACGCACGACTTACTCTCCACCTGCTTCGTCGCTAGAGATATTGAGAAGGCTACGTAGCCTGCGAATCGCGCGAAGGTAACGCATACTTGCTGCCGGCGCGGTCAGGCCTAACGCCGTCGCTACGTCTTGATTGCTGAGCTGTTCGACGTGGCGCATAATGACGATTTCGCGGTCATTTTCGTCCAATTCCTCGATCGCGTTTTGGAACCGCTGATGAAGTTCTCGCATCGTCGCCGCTTCGGCGGGAGTCATTTCCGCATCGCACAATTGTGCAGCCAGCTCGATTGTTGAACGATCAACCGCGCCCGGAGCCGTCATGGCTTTTTCACGGTCGACGCTTCGCTTGCCGCTGCCGCGATGTCGGCGATGAGCATCGATGATTCGATCGCGTGCCATTTGGCGAATCCACAGATGGAATGGCATTACAGGATCATCGAGATACTTTTGCAAACGCCGGTTCGCCTCGATCATCACTTCCTGAACGATGTCGCTGGCGTCGACTCTTTGTTGAATTCTGCGATCCAGTCGCATTTCGATCATCCGCCGCAATGAATCGCGATGGCGTTCGAGCAATCGATTCGCCGCGCCGTCATCGCCAGTCCGCACACCGTCCAGCAACTGTTCCGTTTTCTCGTCCGTCGGCCACATTTTCCGAATCTCCTGGAATGAAGATTAGCAATTCTACGTTGCGTATGACATGGCCGACAGTCGGGTCTTGATTGCGTGGCGGTAAGGCCGGTCGTCTGTGTATGATTGGGGGATGAATATCGAAGGTATACGCACGTCGCTAAGACAGCTTGATCACAAGTCGGCCGAATACGCGACTCAATTTGCCGACCAGCTATTGCAAAGTGCTGTTGAGGCTTCTGCAAGTGACATTCACGTTCAGCCAGTTTCCGATGCGTTGGAGGTTCGCTGGCGACTCGATGGCGTTCTCCAGACGGTTGGTGTATTTCCTCACGGCGAACAAACGAACGTCGTGGCTCGACTAAAAGTTTTGGCCGATCTGTTGACCTATCGGACCGACGTTCCGCAAGAAGGGCGAATTCGAGGAGGCATCAGCAATGTGGAAATGCGAGTCAGCACGTTCCCGACGTTGTACGGTGAACGAGCGGTCGTGCGATTGCTTGCGTTTCAGAATTCACTCCAGCAGTTGAGTGACTTAGGGCTGCCTCAGAAGACCACAGCACTACTTCAGAATCTGTTGTTGGAAACAACAGGTGCACTTCTAATCACCGGTCCCGCTGGTAGTGGCAAAACGACGACGGCGTATGCATGTCTCCGCGAGATGGCAGATTCCTCACAAGGTGGTCGTTCGATCGTGTCGCTCGAAGATCCGATTGAGATGTCGATCGCAGGCGTTTCGCAATCACAAGTTAATCTAGCAGCTGGGTT
The DNA here is from genome assembly GCA_020426925.1 of Planctomycetales bacterium. Classification (GTDB taxonomy): domain Bacteria; phylum Planctomycetota; class Planctomycetia; order Pirellulales; family Pirellulaceae; genus JAGQPC01. The sequence continues at coordinate 8,143 of JAGQPC010000412.1, forward strand.
TGATTTGGTGTCGGGCTTGAAGTCGATGTTACGGCAAGATCCAGAGGTCATGCTTGTCGGTGAAATGCGGGATAAGCCGACCGCAGAAATAGCAATTCAAGCCGCACTGACAGGTCAATTTGTCGTGACGACGTTTCACGCGGGCACCGTAACGGAAGCACTCGACCGACTCGTTGATATGGGGATCGAACCCTACCTTGTTCGAAACGCCGTTTTGGCTGTGTTGTCTCAACGGTTGCTGCGTCGACTGTGTAGCTGTGCATCCGAGTCGTCCAGCGAACACGATTTACTTGGGTTGCCGATTCCGTCAACCAAGATTGCAGTCGGTTGTGAAAAGTGTGGAATGACTGGCTATGCCGGACGAGCGGTGATCAGCGAGCTATTGCAAGTCCGAGGTGCCGATGCCGGCGCGCAGGCGGAACCGCGTTTTGTGCGTCTGTCGCCACAACAAGGCATGGTATCGCTTGGCCAGTCGGCGATTGCAGCTGTTCAAGACGGAATCACAAGTGCCGCGGAAGTTCGCCGTGTACTCGGTTTTCGAAGTGACTTAGCGCCGCTCGAAAAATAATTTTCCTACTTGGACTTCACGAGCCACGGTCAGCGGCGTGATTCAACAACAGCGTACCTCTGCAGCCTTGTGTTCACACGGCGTTGAACACAAGGCAGTTTTTATCTACGGCGCTTCAACCGAGGATCCGGTTACTTTCGACGAAAGCGGAACAACCCAATTAGGGCGATGGATATCAACTGGATGGAGGCCGGTTCCGGAACCGCGGCTGCGGCCGCTGGTCGCATGCCAGGTCGCATGCCAAGTTCGTAGCCGCCATCGGTGAACGCAGCAACGAAGTCGCTGGAATCGAAGTCGTGGTCGCCGTTCCAGTCTCCTTCCTCCCATGTGGAATTACTCGGGATGGCGTCTTCATATTCACCAGCTGCAAAAACCTGCACGAAGTCTGAGCTGTTAAATTCACGGTCCTTATTGGAATCGCCGACCCAGCTGTGCAGCACGTCGTGAATGTAATTGGCACGCTCGGTTGGATCCGTGAGAGAACCGTCATCCAAAACCGCCCAAGGATCAACGTTTCCATCGAAATTCAATACGCCAAGAGTCATCGCATTCTTGATTTGCTCTTCTGTTAATTGGCCACTGAACAACGCGACTTCGTCGATTCGCCCTTCAAAGTGTTCTGCATCACAGCAAGCAAATCCAATGTAGAAATCGTTAGCGGTGGGGTTTCCTGGTGACGGGTGGGGCTGCGATCCGATGAACTCGCCGTTGAGATAAAAATGAGCCTCGAAGTCGTCATCTAAAACGATGGCAGCATGAGCCCATTCCTCCTCTTCCAAGGAGGCGCCTTGATCGTAGTCTTTAATACCCCAGGTTGTGAGCTCGAGCTGGTCGCCAACCGTTCCCCATCCAAAACCTGCTCCGCCGTGTGGAGCGCTTCCAAATACACGATTCTTATGGCCGAAGTTTTCCGGATTGATCCAAGCCATCACCGTAAAGTCTTCCGTCAAATCACCGAATCCGTTTTCATCCCCAGGGCCAATGTACACCTGTCCGGTAACGCCATCGAAAAAAGCACCTGACCCAAACCCAGGTGCACCTTCGACATTCGGATCCACATCGCCTTCAAAAGAACCGTGGAAGCCGTTGCCTGACAGGTCGAGCACATCGGCGCCTTCGTCAGTTTCTTCCAACGGCCAGTATCCAAGCAGCTCCTGAGCATTCAATAGAGTAGGCGTAGTGGCGAAAACCAAACCTGCCAGAATTGCCAGCCAGATTCTCAGTTTGCCTTGTCTTAATGATTGTAACGTCATGTTCATTCTCTCGGCCCCATGAAAGGATTTTAGGATTGGAATTCGCCGCGCAGCACCGTTCACAATTACGTTCTTAAACGGCCGACCCATCAGCGGTTGTCATCGACCGGCGCAAACGAAAGCAATTTGCTCACTGACGAATATGGGAAGTCCGCCGCATGTGGCCGATAGTTTCGGCGGCTTGCTGCGTGAAGTCAAGCAATTATGTCAGCCATTTTGTATAGGTCGATTTGCGCCGTGCTTGGCGCCAAGGATTGCACTCTGCGGCGATCCGTAAAAAAAAATGGGCAATGATTGTTGTCCACGCAAAAGAATCGTGACACAGCTTGGCAATGAATTAATTGATCAAGCGCCACTTAGACGGGTCATCTCCGTTGTATCGCGGCAACCGATTATTTTCTCAGCGGATCAGTCTCGCGAAGATCGCACAGTGCCTTCACCAGTCCGTCCAGCGCCGATTGCTGGTGCGCCCATGAAAGGCAAACTCGTAGCATCGACTCGCCGCGTGGAACTGTTGGCGGACGAATACCTGGCACGAGAAATCCGCGGGCGAGCAGCGCGTCAGACCAGCGCATTGTAATCTGCGGTTCACCGAGACGGATTGGCACAATCTGGCTGTGACTGTCGCCCGTGCTGAAACCTTCCGCCGCAAGCATTTCGCGAAATCGCTCCGCCTTTTCCAGCAATTCAATACGACGAAACGGTTCGTCGGTGATCAGCTTCAATGCACACAGTGCAGCAGCACACAGCGCTGGCGGTGGCGACGTCGAGAAAACATACGAACGAGCTCGATTGAACAACCAATCGACCAATTCCTGTGAACCAGCGACAAAACCGCCCAGTGAACCGACCGCCTTGCTCAACGTTCCTACTTGAATGGCGACTCGATGGTGACAGTTCAGCTGTTCAGCAAGACCACTACCGCGAGAACCAAAGACGCCGGTGGCATGCGCCTCGTCGACCATCACACTCGCGCCATACTCTTCGGCGATCTCACAGATTGTTGGCAGTGGCGGGATATCGCCATCCATACTGAAAAGCGAATCGGTCACGATGAGTCGCTTTCCTTGCAGTGATGCTCGCTGCAATGCTGTTCGCAGTGCGTCCATGTCACAGTGTGGATAGACGACGGTTGTGGCTCGTGACAATCTGCACCCATCAATGATGCTGGCGTGATTTTTTTGGTCGCTGAAAACCGTATCACCCGCCCCCATCAAGGCGCTGATTGTTCCCACATTCGTGGCGTAACCAGTGGGAAATAGCATCGCCGCCTCCGTTTCCTTGAATGTCGCGATTTCCCGTTCGAGAGACTCGTGCAGGTCCGTTCGACCCGCAATCAGCGGACTCGCTGCTGCCCCCCAAGTGTGAGAGTTAAGAGAGTTAACAACCGCGTTTTTGATTCGTTTGTCTCTCGAAAAATCGAGGTAGTCATTTGAGGCGAAATTCTGACACAAAACTCCATCGACACGTACAATGGAAGCGTTGGACGAATCGATGGTTCTCCGTTGTCGGTCGATGTGGTTCCGCTGCAACGCAAGGTGTTGCTCGCGTAACCAGCTGGTCAACTGCTTCATCTGGTCGTTCCAAGTTTTCGACTGAGGGGTGACGCGACAAGCCAACAATGAGTACCTTGAACTCAGATGGACCTGAGTCTGCACCTTGATTTCACACCATGCATTGTCAGCGGGAACGCTGTAGGAATGCCGTTTAAGGAAAGAGTCGCTGTGAAATCCTATCAACGATCTGTAGATTTGTATTCACCACAAAGCCAACTGGCTCTTGTTGAAGGAAAGTCTGTTCCCACAACACCGTTTCGCAAACGGATTCGGCGGCGGTTCGGATACTTGGCGGCCGTAAGTTTGATCGCTGTTGGAACGCTCTTAAACCTGCAGCTTGTGATTCCAACGTTGGCGTTGGCGTCGTTGGTGAGTTTGTCCGTTGTTGGAATCGCCGTCCTCATTCAGATGCCGGTTCGTTTTCTGGAATGGCGTAAGACGCCGTGGCAAGCTGTTAGAGCGGACGGAGAAGCAACCCAGATTTAGTGTTGTTGCCTTCAAGCTCGAGAAATGTCTTTGTTTCGGCTGAAGTATATCGACAACGCCGCAACGGCAACGAGCCACCCGCTGAAAGTCGGCTCGGGAACTACGGCGAGTGGTCCCTTTTCATAGCCACCGTCTTGGAATGCAGTGACGAAATCGGACGATGAGAATTTTCCGTCGCCGTTCCAGTCACCCGTTTCCCACGTGGCTTCAGCACCTGCTCGCTCGTAGGTACCAGCTTGGAAAACGAGAACGAAGTCTGTGCTGTTGAATTCGCCGTCTAGGTTTGAATCGCCGAAATAGGTTTTTTCAATGTCCTTGACCCACGCGACTCGGTCGGCGTTGTCGACGACGTTGTCTCCGTTCAAGTCGAAATTCGCATCGGTACTTCCGGTTCGAATTGCGGCGGACAAGGCGTTGATATCATTGACGTCGATCACCAAGTTGTCATCAATGTCGCCAGGAATCCCAAGCCACTCGACTCGCCGGACGTAGCCGTAGTCGTTTTCGGTAATCAGTAGGTCGCGATTCGGCGCGATCACGATCGCTCGAGGCTCGCTGATTTTCACGCCTGCAACCGAAATTGGCTCACCATCACCAGCGTGTGTGTGATCGTCATCGCCATCGATTGCCAAATGAATCGTGTTGGCGGAATCGACAAACCAAATCTGCCCGCCATCGTGCGTAGCCAAAAAGTAGCTTCCATCTGGATTGAACGCGACGCCGCGAACTTCTGCCAGAGCCAGATCGGTTGGCGCTCCGCCGGGTTCGCCTCCTGAGGTATCGCCATTGCCAGCAATGACTGTCTTTGTTCCGTCGGTGCCGATCTTGTAAACCAGATGCCCGCTGCGATCAGTTGCGACCAACATGTCGTCGGTGGGATCGAAGTCGATGTTTCCGAGTTCAGCAAAACCATCTGCGTAAACAGACACACCATCAGACGAAGTCCAGCGTCGCACTTCGGAGCTAGACGAGTAGAACACCGTGGTCTCGTCTGGGCTAACCCACAAACCGCGGCCGATCGAGATGCCATTTTCGTCCGAAAAAACGGTTGCAATTTGGCCGTCCGTTGTCCATTTCAAGACTCGACTGTTGCCGACGTCCAGAATGTAAGTCGTACCGTCTGGAAACGTATAAAGCCCGTTGGGCGCTGACAGTTGGAATTCAGTGCCGAGGCCCGCGTCTCCGTTGTTTCCTGCTTCGTTTGTTCCTGCAATCGTATGAATCGTCCCGTCTGTGCGAACAACTCGGACTGCCTGAGCATCTTTGTCGGCGATATAGATGTTTCCGTCCACGTCGGCCATCGCCATGTGCGGACGCGAAAGCTCCGCATTGATAGCCAGTCCGCCCTCCATGCTCGACTGCCAGCCATTAACTTCTTTTCCTCGAATGGTTCCAGTCCCGGCAACGGTTGTAATGTCTCCATACCACGAATAAATGTCGTCGATCGTTGTGGCGCCGACACGATCACCTACGGTGACAATGTTTAGAAAAGCAACGACAGCGAACGTCAAGCGTCGATTGAGTTTAGAGAGATGGACTTGCATTTCGGTACCTGCGACGGATTTTCCAGTTCCATAATATCTGGCCCGCGCATTCCTCGCCATGATCAAATGGACCGCTAAGGTGAGTTAACGCTAGCGGTGTTTTTTATCCTGCGTTTTGAGTTTGCGTGTGAAGTGTCGCACGCAACCGGATCCGCTTGGCCAAAGCTACCAGCGGAAAATGAGTCCCGGCAGATCGGCAATTCTTGCAAATGCAGCTGGCATGGCGGGGAAATCGCAATTTGGCATCGCTTTTTTGCTGGCACCTGCTAGGTTTACTAATCTG
>JAGQPC010000413.1 GCA_020426925.1 Planctomycetales bacterium
AAAACCTAAGCTCTTTGGAATTGTCACCCAGTGGAGACCACCTAGCTATTGCGCGTAGGTATGGCGAACGGATCGTCGTCGATCGCGAGTTCAAGAACCAGTTTGACTACGATCGGATTGCGAATGGCAGTTTGGGAACAGTCGCATGGAACCAAGACGGCACGCAGTTTGCCTCGGCAGACTCGCATTCGGTCGCCGTCTACCAACGGGACGTGGCTGAACCTGTGTGTGTTTTTCGTCATCAAGAAGTCGATGATGTCTGCTGGATCGACGACAACACGATTGCTTCATGCGGTTCTGACCATGTCATCCGAATTTGGGATACGGAAAAACAAAATGCCCGCCAGGCTATTCAGATATCTCAGACACCTGTTGTCCACGTCAATGCAAACTACAACGGCGAATTGGTGTCCGTTTACGGGGCAAACGAATTCAAGGTCATTCGGCTGTCAAAGGTCTCAGGATACCGGCAGATCACACCCGTGGAGAAACTGCATCGAGGGACAAGCAACTCTGTGCGATGGAGTCCCAGTGGGCGTCTTCTTGCTTCGGCGCACACGATGCAAACTGACTCACTCCACCATGCCACCGAAGTGCGAGTCATTGATGTCGCGCACGAACAGCTTGTCGGGCAATGTGAAGCCGAACTTGGACCGGCCATTGACTGGTCAGCAGATGGAAAATGCGTGGAAGTGATCGACCGAAACGGTTCAATCAGTCAGTTTACATTGTTAACATCATCAAAAACGAAGGTCCGCGATTTTGAATTGAATCTTTTCAGAACGCATTCGCTTGCAGTCAATCACCGCTTGGGATTGGTGGCGTTCGCGCACTACATAGATTCCAACGCTGAAGAACCAATCAAGATTGTTGACATCTCGACCAAGGAGTTGAAGAAGCAAATTGAACTACCAAAAGGCTATTGGTCTGCTTACGTTTCTTGGTCACCAGACGGTGAAAAGCTTGCTGTTGTCTATGAGCGTGGCGGCGACGTTCACTGTATCGTTTACAATCAGAAAACGTGTACGACGCAGTCGGCAACGTTAAGTCCTCATGGACTCAACACGGCAATTCGATGGAATCCGACGTCTGATTGTCTCGCGATTGGATGGCATGAAGGGATCATCCAGACTATCGAGGTAGATTCGCTCGAGCGCCGACACCTGCTGTCTGGACATCAGTCGCCGATTCACGGCATCACTTGGGCTCCCGAGGGCACCCGAATGGCTTCCTGTGGAAGCGATGGAACGGTACGCATCTGGGATACGATTCACGGTGAAGAATTGATAGTGTTCACTCTCCCGCATCAACCGAACCTCTGGTCCATTGACTGGGATCCCACAGGAGGAAAAATTGCCGCAGGAACGACAAACGGCGAAATCTACATATTGGACGCAGGTCCATCGATGGCACCTGAAGATTGAAATTCGGAACCCAAAACTAGCACAAAGAAATCGCCAAATAATTTGAGATTAGCTTGCGCAGCTCAAGGTTTTTCTCGCACTGGGTCTTAGAAGTCACTTCTTGACTGGCCTTATTGGCCATCACGTGACCTGATAAGTACCCAAATTAGAAAGCGAGGAAAAACATGTCTTTCCTGAAAAGAAGGCAACGACGATTTGAAAAGCTAGATTCGCGAGCTTTGCTGTCAGTGAATTTAGGGCTGAACTTTGGATGGCTGAGCACAAGCGAACCCTGCGATTCTGTTGCAGAATTCTCTTCCGAATTTAGTCCAGGTTCGACTAGCTCGGAGATTATTTATGTCACTGGTACCGGTTCTGTAGATGCATCTCCAATTCCCTATTTCGGAACAATCGACGAACTGCCAATCCCGATTCCTGACATTGGACCGATCGGCGAGATCCCGCTGCCGACTCCCGACATCGGACCAATCGTCGAAATACCACTGCCAATTCCCGACATCGGGCCAATCGACG
>JAGQPC010000414.1 GCA_020426925.1 Planctomycetales bacterium
GATCCGTCAGCAGCGCGGCTTGACCGTATCTGGGAATTGCACAAGTCTCGGGATGATGAGTCCGTGTCCTTGAAGTTTGAGAAAGAGGGAGATGCCTTTGTTTACAACGCTACGTTCGATGCCCTTCGAGAATGCGCTGTTCTTGATCTGACATGGCTGGAGAATGCAATCGTCCAGTCCGAATTAGCAGATCCAGTTCACGATCTCGCGTATCTCGTCGCTCATGTTGAAGACAACGAACTTTGGTTGCGAGTTCGAAAAATGCTGTTCGACAAAGTCGCATCTGACCGCCCACGCAGTCTAGCGTGCAACGTCGGGCAATATCGTGATCGCGACTATTTGGACTGGCTGTTAGCGCAGCTAAGCGTTGAAGACGACCTTGTCGGGCCAGTCGCGCTCGATGCTTTGGTTAACATCGATCCGGATGCCGCAAGAAAAAGTCTTGGAAAAATCGACCCTTTCAGGCTAGCCTCAACATCAAAATGGAATTTTCATCGACTAGTGGCACTTGACGAAGAGTCCACTCAATCCGCGTTTCTCGTTTTGTTAAGAGAACAAAAATCGCCATGGCAGCTTGCCGATGCTTATCGAGATGGCCAGAACCTGATGGGCCAGGAAACACTGACTTTTCTATTGGACGAACTCGAAGCAGTCATTGAAGTGGACTTATTGACGCCCGAGAGTAAGCGCTACTCTTGGCGGCCCATCGAACTTATCTCGAGCATCACGGCCCCAAGCTTGCTGGAGTGCATAAAGAGGCGACGTGGATCGTCCCTGGAAAAGAAGCTTGTCGAATGGTTTTATCAGCTGGGCCCTCGACAATCCGTGCATGGCAGTGGAGAACTCAGCAGCTGCATTCGTTTGCTCGAGCTGGTTGGCGGTGAGGGGTTTACAACGGTCGTAAACGAGCTGCTCAAGGCAGGCAACTTCTACGGACGACTCGACGGCCTAAAGATTAGTTCGCACCGACAGGACCGACAGACGATTGTGCTTCTAGCGGAACGAATGAGGAGCGACGGGACCCACGAAGGACAAGCCATCGAACAGGGATACGCGGCGGCGGCACTTGCCGATCTTGGCGAATGGCCACTCGTCGTTGAATACATCGGCAAATATGGCCTTCAGGGACTTGATCGTGTCTACGACTATCACGGCGAGTTCGAATCGCTTCCCGATTCGTGCATTGCTCTGCTTGGGCTGTCCGATGCAAGAGAACTTACTGAAGGTCAAATCGAAGCGATTGGTTTCAGCGGTCGAGCCGACCACGCGGATAAGATCATCGAGACGTTGATCGGAGCACCGCTCGATTCTGATCTGGCGCACGCCTGCATACTCGCGATTCGTCGACTTGAACTGAAGGACCATGCCGCTGTCGAGTTGCTAGAGTCGCAGCTTGGAGTGGAAAAACACCGACGAGATGCTGCCGTTGCACTGTATGTTGCAAACACCGACGAAGCCTTGGAGATCTTGTTTCAGCAGCTGCAAAACCAGTACGATCACGCGATCGCAGTCAATCTCTTGCGGGACAATCGAACAAAGGAACGGGTTCTCGAGCATGTCCAGGCGTATCTCACGAATATCAATCGCTTCGATACAGGACCGATTGATACGCTGCTATATTACGTTCGCGACGAAGACACGTTGAAAGCGTTATTCGGAGATTCAACAATAACCTCTCATCTGAAGAAGCACGTCTTAGAATCTGAGAGCAGTTTCGTTTGGCACACTGGCAGCAAAGCAACACAGATTCGAGCGCTCGCCACAGTCGATCCGGCGTTCGCATATACGGCTGCCACCGAAGCGTTTCGTCAGAAAGGGAACCACGACCGAAACTACTATCCGAGCATCCTGGTACAAATTGCCCCCGAGCGATCGAGAGACTTCCTAATTCAGCACTTGCTCGAAACTGATGATTCAACGCTGGTGCGCTGGGCCATCGGCGAGGCATTGAATGCCGTTGATGCTGATGAAGCCGTTCTTGCTCTTGCTCAATCAGACAACAGCAACGAGAGATTCGTCGCTTGCTGTCTCGCTGAACGGTACGAATGCGGTGAGCTTGTTGAGCAACTGCGCAGACTGGTACTTGATCCGACATCGAAAATTGCGAACGCCGCGTTAGTCGCTTATCGAGAGCAGAAACGACTAATGGCTGCATGTGAGTTGGCATCGGCATTCAACAGCGAACGCGAAGTTACGCACAGATGGAATCTCTTGCGGACGTTCGTCGAAACCGCTCCAGCAGACAGCCATCATCCAGGAAATTCGAAGTGGTTACAGATGATTGCCAACGACGCTCCGCAAGGGATGTGGAAGTTTGCCGTTGAAAGTCAGAAAATGAGGAGGGATCTAGAAAAGCAGGTTGCATATCGTCGTGATAGTGTTTGAAACGTCCAGTCGAAAAATCGGACGAACGGTTTGTCGCTGTACGATTTTGGTTGGCACCACGGTTCTTCCGTTTTTCAGCCGAATTCAGCACAATGTTGGCGTTGTATTCGAGCACCACCAACCGCCGTGTACACGGTAATCATGGCAGCTTTCTCACCCGCTGCTGGCGCGACAGTCTCCATTTCATCGGTCGTACTGGGACAATCGGCGACATCGCCGTACGTAGAAATCTGCTGATCATCGTTGCGGTGCAAGAATCAATATGGCGGCTCATCGAATTTATGCTGTCGGGTTCGATCCCCGCCGCCCGATCACTGTCGCTCACCGACTGGCGTCCGAGCGGCAGCATTTGGATCCCAACAACTGCGTCGGCCGATGAATCCGACGCGTCGAAGCGATTCCGTGAAGTTGCATCGGTCGTTTGCCCGATGCAACTTCGCAATTCCCAACCCGTGATTTGGTAGTCGTAGCGAAAGCAGTGTGTAGTTGCGGTTAGTGTTCGGGACCCCCATGTGCCAAATGCTTTATCGATTCTTGCACCCGTCTGATTGCCTCTTAGCGGAGAAACTTGGAATAGCAGTTGCGACCTTACTTCGCAAAATTTCGCCACCAACGAACTTCGTATAGTCGAAGCCCACAAACTTCATGAGCATTAGCCATGTGTTGCCCCAATCGCAATGTGACGCAAACGGCTAGCCAAGCGATTGCTCGTTGCGATGTTCCGACGACTGGCTCGCTCGTTCGAAATCCGACGCCGCTTGAAAAAGGCGCTCAGCAAAAACGAAACGCCGCGTCATTCGCATGGAGGTTCGCTCATTCTGCAAATGCTGATCCAGATCCAAGAACAAATTACTTGACGAGCTCGACAGAAACACCACCAGCTGCCAACTTATCGCGAAGAATCGATCGTCGAAACTTCCAGCAGTGACGCCACCACAACGACACTAGAGTTAGTACTATCGGTGCCACCGCAACACCCAGCCCAGGAAATCACATTACGATGCCAAAGCAACAACCAAAAACTTCACAACCAGCTCGCTGGAGCATCTTCGCCTAATTGCGACAAACTCGCTGAACGGACGCTTAGTGAGGACTAGTGATAACCAGAGATACAAAGCTCATCTTCGTCGCGATTGCGGCAGTTTTCCCCACGCGCGGCGACGAAACCCGCAGCCTCCTGCAGGCTCCGTGGAACCCTGACGAAATTTCGCCGAATCCCGCGACGAGGCAATTGGCATTCCTGCAGTCGCAGTTTGTCGACGTGTGAAATTCAACGAACCGCACACGCCGAAAGAACGACTAGCAGACATCTCCCTCTGACTCTTCCAATGAATTTGGATCAAGAATTGGGCAATTTCTGGGATTGATTGATGTCAATGATGGTAAGCCTTAGCACCTGGCGCGAAGCCGGTGGATAGACTTTCAGATTGAATTCGATCCGAAAGCGTCCGACGTCTTGCGTCGTGCGCACCGACCTTTCTGTCGTCAAAACGCCGTAGTCCGATATGCCACAGAACGACAAAGCCCACTCGAGAAGCTCGCGTCTGTCAGAATCGGACAGAGCCTTTCGCGTCACCCTCTTTGACTTTGTCACGTAAACCACTTGATGTTGCCCCGAAATGGGGCGGACTCGAACGTCTTGGGCTTCTAAATCAACGGCGTCCAACAAGACCTTTTGCCACGGCTTTTGTTGCTCGACGACGCGATGCCATTTTGGAAACCCCAGCTTCAGCCTCCTGGGTGAACGAAGGCTGTAGTCAGCTGTTTGTGACATCGAACAGGCTGCCAGTATTGGCGGCCCAGTAACGCTTGACAAACTGGAATACGCTGGAACTTCCCAGCCCGCGGGGAATTCGACGGGCTGTGTCACCTCTGTATTCTGTCCTTCGGGATTGACGATCCGAGACGGATCTATCGCAACAAAGGCCGTGAAGCGACTGATCACACCCGACTCTAGCGATACGTCGACAATCTCTTTTCGTAGCCCATCGTCGCCCCCGTGTGCTGCACCTCGGTCCTCGAGTTCACGAATCATCGCGCGCCCCCATTGAGGGAGCAGCTTACCTAATGAAGTAGGTTGACCGATCGCTTCGCTCGCCCACGCCTTCCCAGAACGATCAAGACCATGCACTCGGAAGCCAAACTCGTCGCGGGACTTATGACATCGGCCAAAGATTAAAACGGACCGACCGGGATAGAGATCGGGCAAACGAGAGGGGATCGTCCGTGATAGCTCCCAATCACAATTGATGGGTTCGAGTTGAACTTGAGTGAGCATCGGTAAATCAAGCGACTGTTTGATCGACTCTAGGCTTTCATCGAGTCGTTGCTCAGACTCAACCAAGTGGCATTGACCTTGAAAGTGGTCAGCGACGCGACGGAGGAAGCCCTCGTTGACAGCTTGATCAATTCCGATCGTGAAGGCGCGTAACTCCTTTGCGAAGGAACTTGTACCTAGCAGCCGAAGAACCTCATCCTCGCCAGCGATCTGCCCATCTGTCACGATAACGACGATCTTCTCTCGGCGTGACTGAGTATCTGACGACAACTGTTGCAGCGCATCCTCGAGAGCTCGGCGGAGTTCGGTTCCTCCCGAAGACGAAACTTGGCTTATCCACTGCAACGCGCGCCAGCGGTTCGCGTTGGATGCCTTGAGTAGTGAGCATTCGCCGGGCAAGCTGTTTGTCTCGTGGTTGAACGCAATGACGCCGAAGTGGTCGTGATCGTGTAGCGTGTCAATCATTCGTCCCAGTGCTCGACGAGCAGCCACGATTTTCCATCCGTGCATACTGCCTGAGTGGTCAAGTAGAAACACGATGTCGCGGGCGATGGGCAACTCTGTCGGTGAAAGCTTTGGCGGCATCAGTGTCAATGAGAACACATCGGGGCGATCGGGGCCGACGCTGCTGGTTCTGAGTGCCGTACTCACGTGCTCGGAAGCAACGGGAAATCGCAAGACGAAATCTCGGTTGACTGATTCGCGGGGGCTCACTTCAATCCGAAGCGTTTCATGATCTTGTATGACGGTGTTTTCCAAGCTGCAACTCATTTGCGATGCGGCGTCGACGCCCGGAGGCAGGGTGCCCTTAGTAAGCTCGACTGCGAGACTCAATCGGACTGGATTCGGAAATCCGGGTAGCAGCACTGGGGGCGTAATCCGCGAAGCGTCGGGCACATTCACGGTATCTTCTGCGACACCTTGGCCCACGGGAGGAAGTCGTAAGGGCAGCCCGGATACGTACCGCGGAGCGACAACCAGCGGGAAGCGTAGTTCGGCCGTGCCTGCGGAAGCGTCGAGCAACACGCTTAGACGCAACTCAACTTCTATGCGTTCGTGTGTCGGCAGATTCCCCACCTGGAGCGTAAACACATCGCTTCGATCTTCTTCGAGCAGCGCGGCCTGATTTCCACGTCGAACGGCTTCGCGATAGGCCTGCCGAGCCTCACTTCGTTCCTTCAACTGCGACTCGATCGTTTTGCCTGCCACATGCATTTTCAGCTGAGTAACTGCCGCACGCGGTGGGAGCGGGAAGATGTAAGTCGCCTCGAGCGAATCGTCGGTGGGGTTGTAGAACTCTTGTCGAACAACGATTTCCGCCAGCAGCCCTGTCGCCTGCGCTTTCACACACATCGCCGCCAGCGGTAGGCAGCCGGCGTCAGTTTGCAACGCTCCAAAGCCTGCGTTTTCGTTCGAGTTAGTCGACTTGCTCCAGTCAACGGCATTCATCTGTTTTACGCTACGAATCATCGATCGACCTCGATTGTGTGGTTATAAGCCCGGGAAAAACACGCTCCTTTCTCATAGCGAACAAAGTCGTCAGTTGGGGGTGCGCTTGAGCGTTTTCGAGCGACCGTAGACAACTTGCGATTGGGTTTGCGATGGCAATCAACGATCGTCCGCGGAGTTCAGACGAACTGCGTACTCGTCGCGCAAACTGCACATCATGGGACAGAAAACATCGAAGGGGTCTGCATTGTTGCCGCGGATGTCGTGGACGATTGGGCGTGGCCGAGTTTCGACAAACGCACGGGCAATGGCAGGATGAGCATCAAGCTTGGCTCGGTTAGCGCGCCTGATCAACTCGACATGCTCAGCAGAATTTCGCTTGAAGTTCTGACCGTGGTATTCGAAGTCGTCAGGTTTCCTTTTGGGGCAAGCGTGCTTCGCGCGAGCTCCCCACATGAGCGCCACTCGAGCTCGCTTGCGATCGTTGCCGACAACCAGTAACCACGTGTAAAACGCTTCGACCGAGCCGAACTCCACGCCATCCAACACGAACGGTGTGTGGGCAAAATGTGACATCAGTCGTCCGATCTCCTCATCGGAATGCGACCAGATGTTGAGGGGTTTGGAATCGGACATCATCTTCTCTTTCAGCTTGAACAAAGGAAGGATCGAACGTGTCTCATCGCGCGAACTCAGCGAGCTTCGATTTGACGTACTCGACCGGCGAGCAGACCGCATGATTTCGGTTCCAGACTTGTGGAAATAGAATTGCTTGGCCCCCAGACGAGTTGAATGCGTCAGTGTTCGACTCGGAGTCGTCAATTAGCAAATGCCCTGGTTGCGCCAACAGGTGCTTTTGCGAGCCGATCATGTAGTTCGCAAAGCTCCTTCCCTCGACCTTCGGGAAGTACTCGTACATCCAGCGGATTTTTCCCTCAGAACATCCGGGAGCCAGGGAAGGTGCAGTCAGGATTGTGAACGGGGCCACTTCGCGCGCCGCCTGGATCAGCTCATCAAGCCAAGGATAAGGCTGCAAGGACGCCCAGAAAACGCTGCCTTGTTCGTCGATCTTATTCCAGTAGGCGCGACGACTCAGTCCCAAGACTCCTGGAATGTCGCGCTGACCGCGAGGCCATTCGTCGAGCAATTCCAGTCGCCCGTGAATACGAAGCGCCGCGCTAAAGAAGTCACTCAGCACTCCGTCCATGTCGAGAAAAATGTGTTTGATTGGCATTGAACGCTGCTGCTCCGTGTTTACCTGTGTTGTGCGTCGTTGTTGACATCGCTCGAAGGAGGCCGATGCCAAGGCAAACGAAAAACGTGGCCACAATGGCACCCATCCATATGCTGCCTTCTAGGTTTGTCGATGTTGCGCGGGATGGTCGTGGCAGTCGCCCCTTGGCGTCGGGTCGCAAGGGGTGAAAGTCATTGGTGGGTTCTTTCGTGCTCTGCAATGTTTCGTGGGAGCTTCCGAACGGCGTGACAACTCTCTGCTCGTACCCGCCATCGCCCTTACGAACATATTCAACTCGCTCCTCGAAAGTCACGACCTCAGGTGGCCGGCGTCGTTGATCGCGCCTTGCTTCGACGTCTTCGGCTTGTGCTGGTCCCAAACACATCAGCATCGCATGGGAAGCAACAATTACAAAGAACGTCTTTTTTTTCTGTAACATGATCTGACCCAATTCAATGCAGGGGAGGAAAAGAAGCACGACACCCTTACAGCGAACGATGTCGGTGCTTGGGGGAATGTTTTCGATAGAAAGTCAATCGTGCGGCGTATATATACTCGTAACATTTGTGTCATCCCGAGATCCCGAGATGACGCGTTAGCGCAACCGACTCCTTGGGACGTCAAAGATGGTAGCCGGATGGAGTAGTCTACAGCCCAATGAATAACGACCTCGCTAGAGGTCGGAGAAAGGGGATACGTGATGCCGTTTCGACGTGATTTGCCGGGAATACCTGGTAAAGGAAGGGACGTCAATCAGCTCGCGGTCCCTCGTTCGCACGGGAGGCCGCTTCGCGAACGATTCTGCGTGGATCCGCAACCGCCTTGTGGATTGTGCCGACCACTCGCTGGTCGGACGTGGCCAAATTCGCCAATGCCCGGATCGCCCACACGCACACATCTTCGTGCTTGTCGTTTGCCTCGGTCAACACGCATCGTCGGTTAGTCAACAGATTGTCCATTGGACGACACTTGAGGAGTCGCGTCCAAATCCCACACGTAGATGCGTGGTTGATTCCGGGACCATCCTGCGATGAGTAGGTTACGTTTGGAGGCGAAGCAGACGGCGCCAGGTCCGGACAACTTGCTGTCGGGCAAGTAAACCAGCTTTCCCGTTTTGCAATCCCAGACGGACGACTGAATACCCGGCTTATCACCGGCGATCAAAGTTGTTGTTCCATAAGTTGTTAGCAACTGGCCGTCTGGGCTAAAATCGGCGGTGTCGACGAGGGTGGAGAATTCGTGGAGCTTCCGCCCCGTACCCGCGTCCCAAATCGACAGACCGGACTCCGCGCGAGCCGCCTGTAGCTCCGCTCTCTGCGCTGTGAAGTCGATGTCACTTCCAGCCTCGTTCTCGAGGTCTGTTTGGCGTTCCGGAGTTTGTCCAACGATCGCCACGAGACTGGAGTCCGGGCTGAAGTACACTGCGCGAATGCCGGCTTTGTATCCACTCAGTTCACGCAGCAACTCGCCTGTGGTCACGTTGACCAAAAGCACTGGTTGTACGCTGCGACTCGTTGACCAAATCGCGGCGAGCTGTCCGTTGGAACTGATGACTCCTGACGCTGCCATCGTCGTTTCATCGACTTTGTCAGTCAATGTTAGAGGCCCGGTAGTCTCTGAGACCTGTACTTCAAGTGACGGACCATCTACCGTATCGAACAGTCGCCCGTTTGACGCTCCGAATCGATGCAAGACGAAACGCCGCTGGGTAGGTGCCTTCGTTGCGCTGGCGTTGATTCCCAAACCGACGTCCTCCGAGCCGGATCGCGTCGGGAGAGACTGCAGCGCGAGAATCACCTGCCCGTCGTCGACGTAACGGACATCATGAATCGGAGACTTCGAGACTCCGGCAATCCACTTCCAGTCCTTGTTCGCTCCATCGTAAACGCGCACATCCCAGGAGTGCGCTTTCATCTCTGACCCTCCAAGGGACGGCCAGAGTGTTTGCCGGTGCCAAACCATTGCCGGATAGCCCCGCGTGGAACCGAAT
>JAGQPC010000415.1 GCA_020426925.1 Planctomycetales bacterium
CTGAAGCGGCCAACACTCTTCGCGATTCACTCCAACATGCCACTTTCCGGTCATCAGTGTATGGTAACCGCCTTGCTGCAGTACTTCCGCAAGCGTGGCGCAATCATTGTTGATGTAGCCTTGGTACGCTCCTTCAAATCCCAGCGGCTGATTCGGTGGAGCGGTCATATGCCCGATGCCAACTTGGTGGGGATGCAGTCCGGTCAGCAAACTGGCTCGAGTCGGGCAACAGCGTCCTGCGTTATAAAACTGCGTGAACCTCAGCCCGTTTGCGGCAAGCCTATCCAGATTTGGAGTTTCAATTTCGCCTCCGTAGCAACCGATATCAGAAAACCCCATGTCGTCGACCAAGATGATGACGATGTTGGGACGTGAATCTTTTGCCGCGTGGGCAGAAGCTGCGATCGCAATCGTGATGGCAAGAGAAACAAAGAAGCGAAAAGTATTCATTAGGTACGTCTTATCTTTGAGGCATCGGTGCGGGATGCCGCCGCAGGATCGTCAACAGTTCGGTCACGACTTCGGGACGTTCCTTCGCGAGATTTTTGGATTCAGCGGGATCGGTTTGGTAATCGTACAATTCGAACTCGGGCTCGATCGAATCCTCGGTTTCGTCGAATGGCACCCACTCGACCAAACGATAGCGACTCGTTCGGATCGCTCGTCCAATCCGCTTGCCGCGAGGGTAGCAATGATACGCGTGGTCGCGCACAGTCGATTTCGACTTTTCTAAAACCGGCACAAGGCTAACTCCGTCGATCGGCTGTGGGCCGCTAGGCGGCTTAAGTCCAGCCAGTTCACAGACTGTCGGAAAAATATCGACTGTTTCTACGAGCGCCGATGTTGCGCTACCAGCTGTCGTGACACCAGGTGCCGAAACGACGATCGGAATCCGGTTCGCTTGCTCGTAGTTCGTGTGTTTTGTCCACATGCCATGGTCGCCCAAGTGATAACCGTGGTCTCCCCATAGCACGATTATCGTGTTGTCGGTGAGTTCTAACCGGTCGAGTTCGTCCAGCACTCGCCCTAGCTGAGCGTCCATGTAACTGAGCGCAGCGTAATAACCGTGTACCAAAGTTTGCACGAGCGTTTCGTCGAGCGGCGGCTGTTGCGGCACCGGTTTGTACTGATTCAATTCGCCCAGCGTCTTGCCAGCGTACCTTGGTGCGTCATCTGGCGGAGTGTGACGTTTTGGAAGAGGCAACTGATCCAGCTTCGAATCGTAGAGTTTCCAGTATTCGGCTGGTGCACAAAACGGCAGATGCGGCTTCGTGAAACCGAGTGCTAAAAAGAAAGGCTGATCCGATTCGGAGTAATGTTGCAGCCGCCGAATGCCTTCTTCCGCAATCCGCCCATCGGCGTAAGCGTCATCGCCTACATCGGCTCGTTCCCAAGCTGCACCTCGAGGAAGGCCACGAGCGGACTGATTGCTAAAGAGAGCTTCTTCACGAGTCAGCTTCCCGTCGGTGCTCTCAGGCAAAACATAATCAATCACCTTGTCGGGGTGAAACGGAACGCTCCACGAATGCTCGTCGTTAATGTTGCCGTGACCAATGTGGAACACCTTGCCAATGCCGGCCGTGTGATAACCGTTCTGCTTGAAGTACTGAGGCATCGTGACGGCACCAGGAATCGCTCGGCGAAAATGATACCCTAGACTATAAATGCCGGTCGAAGTCGAGCGTGATCCGATAAGCAGGTTATTTCGAGACGGCGCACACACGGCTTGATTGCAATATGCGCTATCAAATCTCATTCCGCGACTCGCCAACCGATCAAGATTCGGCGAGTGAACCCAATTGTCTCCATAAGCACCGAACGAAGGCTTCAGATCGTCGACCAGAATCAACAAAACATTCGGCCGCTCGTCGGCAAACAGCGGAAACAAAATCGCATAGATAGCGATTGCGCAAAGAACTTTGCGGTACGTACTCATCGATATCACTTTTGTTTGAATGACGACGCAGGCCAGTTGGACAAGCAATTGTCGATGGAAAAGTGACTCGAATCAATCGCACGACAGCAAATCGCTACGTGCGCTGCCGCACAACTTTCTGTGAAATCGTGGCAACATCGCTCCAAAGCAGACGATTGATTTCAAGCGAGCGATTCATCGCGATTTCTGCAACAATTTCTTCCGGATTGCGGTCCATGAATACTCCAATTGCAAATGCAGACACCGTTGGTGATCGAGACATCCCTGCCGAACACGCTACGACCGTTTTCTTTTCATGAACGAGACAATCGACAATTGTCTGAACCGTCTGCCGGAGGACAAATGGGTTATTTCCAGTTCCATCGTTGAGTGGAAATCGGCAATAGATCATTTGCCTCGGTAGCTGCGCCGGAGGTTCCTCTGCAGCAACATCAACGACCGCTTCGATTCCCAAGTCAAAGAGTCTGCGCGAGTCGCGAATGTCCATCGCGTTTCCGAGCCACAAGGAATTCTGCAGGACTTCAGTCATTCGGGTCTCAAGTCGCGATTGAGCAACTGCAACACTTCAGATTTTCATCTAGTTGATTGAACGACCGGCGAGAATCTGCGCGACATGCATGACGCGTATCGGTTTATTCTGCCGCCGAATCAATCCTTCCAAATGCATCAGGCACGACATGTCACCAGCAGTGAGCACTTCTGTTCCCGCGTTTTCGTGATCGCGGATTCGGTCGTTTCCCATCATGCATGAAATGGCTTCTTCGTTTACAGCGAAAGTGCCACCGAACCCACAACATTCGTCGTTGCGCGACAGCTCAGCCAACTCGATTCCGTCAACGAGCCGCAAGAGCTGCTCGATCTTACTGAACTTGGGTTCGACTCGTTCCGAACAACTGCCGAGTCGTAATTCGCGTAAGCCGTGACAACTTTGGTGGACGCCGACTTTGTGAGGAAACGCAACATCCAGCGAATCGACTTGAACCACGTCGGTGAGAAATTCGCAGAGTTCAAACGTTTTATTCTTTAGCTCGTCAAATCCTGGCTTTCCCGAAAGATACTCATCGTAATGATGCCGAACCATCGCGACGCAGCTTCCCGACGGAGCGACGACATATTCGTATTCCGAAAAGATGTCCAAGAACATTTCTGCAAGAGGCCGAGCATCTTCAACACAACCCGTATTCGCCATCGGTTGGCCACAACACGTTTGTGCAGAAGGGAATTCAATCGAAGCGCCGTACCTTCGCAGTACTTCGACCGTCGCCATTCCAACGTCCGGATAAAGTTGATCGATGTAGCACGGAATGAAGAGCCCAACTTGCATAGATTTCACTGCCCGACAAAAACCATTTGAATTACTCAATATAATCCAGTCTGGACCAGAGTTGGAGCACGGAACGAACAAACTCACCAGCTGCAGCCTTAGCATCCTTCAAGACGTACGCTTCAGCATTGCTTTCGTGATCGTCTGTTGAACTTTCTGCATATCGCGCCACGGATCGTCGGTGAAGTCGAGTCGGCGCATCGCGTTTGTCAGCGTGATAGAGCGGGCGTTCGGAAGCGTTTCGAGTTCCTCCCAGGAAACCGGGATCGAGATCGAGGCATCCTGACTCGCTCGCGTGCTGTAGGGCGCAACAAATGTTGCACCTCGCGACGTTCGCAGCGTGTCGATGTAGATCCGTCCTTTGCGGGCGGCCAATGACGACAAGGTTGTGTAGCGCCCCGGAGATTCGCTTACCATCGCTGCCGCTAACATTTCCGAGAATTGGCGACAGTCCCCCCAACTGTTTCTGCGCCGCAACGGAGTAACAACATGCACTCCTTTTCCACCCGTTGTTTTTACGAATGACCGCAACCCACAATCTGTCAATCTTGCACGAACCTCCAGAGCGGCATTAACGACTTGCTTCCAGGGAACAGATTCGTCGGGATCCAAATCGATCACCATGAGATTAGGGCGTTCCAAGTTATCTTGCTTGACCGACCAAGTGTGGAATTCGACAACACCGAACTGAACCAGTGCGAGCACACCGGCAACATCGTCGACTGTGAGACACTCTTTCGACCCTTCGCTAGTGGGGACTTCAATGCGACCGACCGACTCATGCAGGCCAATCGGTGCTCGTTTTTGAAAAAAACATCGCTCTGCAGTTCCCTTGGGGCAACGCAACAAGGACAAAGGACGGTCGGCGATGTGCGTCAGCATTAAGTTCGCAACTTGCGCGTAATAAGTCGCAACTGCCAGCTTCGTGATGCCTTGTTCCGGATACACAAGGCGGTCCGGATTGGTAAAGTTGAGCTTTGCGATACCGTCCAAGTCGATCGTTAGCGTGGATGATTGTGCCGACGATGAATCCTGAGCCTGTGCAGGTCGAGTCGCCCGAGCGTCGAGATCTTCGTTCCCCAAATCGTCACGAACTCCGCGATAAACGCCAAATCGGATTACACCATCGTTCGTCCAACCGCCAAACTCAATTTCAACGATCATTCTCGGATCGACCCACCGCGTGTCTTTCTCACGCGAATCATGTCCGGCAGCAAAAGGGCAATCATCGGAACGAAGTTCGTCCAAATGCGATCGCAATTTGGACAGTGTCTTTTCAGTAAAGCCAGTTCCAACGCGGCCAACGTAAACAAGATTTCCATCGTCATCGTAGCTACCGAGGACCAACGCTCCAATTCCTTTGCGGTTTTTCGATGGCAACGTGTAACCGGCCACAACGAAATCGTCCGACATCAGGCATTTGGTTTTCAGCCAGTTGGTCGTGCGTCCTGACGCATAACGAGAATCACTTCGTTTCGAGACGATCCCTTCCGTTCCCAGCTTGCATGCCTGCTGAAATACGACCGGGCCGTTACCAACCAGATGTTCGCTGTATAGCAAGCGGCCGCCATTCGCGTTTTCGCCGATTACTTGTTTCAGCAATTGCTTTCGATCGAGCAGTTTCGCAGACCGAACGTCGAATCCATTGAGATACAGCAAATCGAACAAATAGTACCGAATTTGCGCATCACGTCCCGCGCCGATATGATTTTGCAGTGTTTGAAAGTTCGTGGTCCCATTTTCGGAAACCATCGCTATCTCACCGTCCAGTACGGCTGTGCGCAAACGCAACTTCCGAATCTCATCAACGAGTAACACCAACTTGTCACTCCAGTCGTTGCCATTGCGAGAAACAAATCGAACAGTGGCTCCATCGACGTAGCACAGCATTCGGTAGCCGTCGTATTTGATTTCGTGCACCCACCGATCGTCATCAGGCGGGAACTTGCAAACTGCCGGGAGGCTGGGCGAGAGCTCTGGAATGTTCTTAGTACGCTTTGCGCCAATCGCAGCGCCGAGCCGCAGATTTTTGAGAGAGCTATTGCTGCTGGCGGCATGAAACTGTTCCCGCGTGTCGTTAGAGGTTTCGGCTAAATCTGCTGCGCGTATGCAGTTCTGGACTTCGTCCAATGTCCGGCCCGACAACACGCTCGTGCTGTATTCCGCCAGAATGTCGAACTCAGATGAACGTCGCACGGCTGCATCACGTTCCTTAATCCACAGCCAATGCTGCGGTCCGCTGCTCGCTGTTCTGACCAGCACCCACCGACCTTGCAATCGGTAGCCATCGAGTCTGAATTTTAGTTCGCCGTTTTCGTAAGACGCGATAGCTCGCTCGGCAGTGAGCGGGGCCCCATTCGCTGTAATGGGCGTCCACGTCCCATAATCCCAAACTAACGTCGGACCGGCGCCGTATTGCCCGTCGGGAATTACACCCTCGAACTCAAGATATTCGATGGGATGATCTTCGACGTGAATGGCGAGTCGCTTATCGCTCGGATCGAGCGACGGCCCTTTCGGAACGGCCCAGCTTTTT
>JAGQPC010000416.1 GCA_020426925.1 Planctomycetales bacterium
CGACGCCAACATGGACGATTACTGGAAAGCCCAGGGAATGAATCCGGACGGTAGCCGAAATCCAGAATTCGAACGGCTGCTCGATGTTGAAAACTTGATCGACTACATGCTGCTGACATACTTTACGGGAGACCGCGACGGACCAGGATCTAAATTCACTCGGCCTCGAGTCAACAACTACTTCGCGATCCTGAACCGCGAAAACCCGGACGGCTTCAAGTTCTTTGAGCACGATTCAGAGCACTCGTTGGACGTCGGCGACACCGACATGGTCAATCCATTGACCGACGGCGGCGCGCAATTCCGGTATTTCAATCCCCATTGGATGCACGAGCAATTAGCAGCCAGCAATTCGGTATACCGTCGCCAGTTCGCAGACCGTGTTTACGAGCAGCTGTTCAACGACGGCCTTCTGACGCCAGAATATGGAAAACGCTTGATCGATTCGCGAGCGGCCGAATTCGATATGGCGATCATCGCCGAGTCAGCGCGGTGGGGCGATGCGCAGCGTGGAACGCCATATACAAAGAACGATTGGCAGAACGCAGTTAACTCCGCAAAGAATTTCTTAGACACGCGTGCAAATGTTCTTTTGAACCAACTTCGCGGCCAACGTTGGTACCCCAACGTGAACGCGCCTAATTTCTTGGTGAACGGCGAGGCGCAATTCGGCGGGCGCGTGAACTCAGGCGACAACATCTCGTTCTTCGCATCTGCATCCACGTCCTTTTCGACAGTTTTGCCTCGAGGATCCGTTTGGAAATATCTGGATAACGGATCCAATCAGGGAACAGCTTGGCGAGACCCTGGTTTTGACGACAGTAGTTGGAAAAGTGGACGTGCAGAATTGGGTTACGGCGATACGCAGGTCACAACTGTTGGCTTCGGCCCGAATTCCAGTAACAAATATGTCACGACCTATTTCCGCACCACGTTCGACGTCGCCGACAAAAGTGCTTTCGAAAGTCTGCAAGTGCGATTGCAGCGAGACGACGGCGCTGTCGTTTACCTGAATGGTCAGGAAATCGCTCGCAGCAGCATGCCTGGCGGCACGATTCGTTTTGATACGTTCGCAGCGCAGGTCGCCGGTGGAGGCGACGAGACAACGTTCTTCGAATTTGATGTCGACTTGGCACGCCTGCAAAACGGCACGAATACGATCGCTGTCGAGATCCATCAGGCAAACGCCAACAGCAGTGACATTAGTTTCGATTTGGAACTGCGAGGCGGAACATTCAATCCGTCCGGTGGATCAATCTACTATACGACAGACGGAAGCGATCCCCTGTTGCCTAGCGGTGACATCAGCCCCGATGCAGTGCTCTACGATGGCAAGCCGTTTTCGCTGGATCGAACGGCCGTCTTGAACGCAAGGTTGTTTGACAACGAATGGAGCACAATTACCTCGGCCGATTTCCTTTTGGATCGTCCTGCTTCAGCCGGCGATTTAGTTGTCTCTGAAATCAACTACAATCCTCATCGCTCGCTGATTCAGTTTGGTGAAGCCGACATTGATAAGGACCGATACGAGTTCGTCGAACTTTTGAATATCAGCGACGAGCGTATCGATTTGACCGGTGTCCAGTTCGTCTCGGTCGAAGACGATCAGGGAGCGAGTGAAGGCATCAGCTTCGTTTTCGACACACAGACTTTGGAACCGGGCGAGCGAATCGTTGTCGCCAAAGACCGGCAAGCTTTCGCGTCGCGCTACGGCGATCAGATTCGCCTTGCTGACGGCACCGGGCTCGCTGCTGACGATGGCATCTACGACGGAAATCTGCGAAACAGTGGAGAAATGCTGACGCTGTTGGCGGCTGACGGATCGCAAATCCAGCAGTTTGAGTTTGACGATTCAGGGAGCTGGCCGGGCCGCGCGGACGGCATCGGCTCTACGTTGGAAGTGATTGATCCTCGCGGCGACTATTCGAGTTCTCAGAACTTCCGCAGTAGCAGTGAATTCGGCGGCACGCCAGGATCGGCTGGTACAGGGCCAGTTCGAAATGTCGTCATCAATGAACTGCTGACGCACACCGATTTGCCGCAAATCGACGCGATCGAGCTCATGAACACGTCGGGCTCGACCGTGAACGTCGGCGGCTGGTACATCAGCGACGGAAGCGACGATCTGTTCCGCTACTCGATTAGCATCCTCCAGAGGCCTTTGGACCCAGGCAATTATCTCGTCATTGATGAAACTCAGTTGGGCTTCGGATTCCGCGGGCAGACGTCCGATGACGCTTGGCTGATTGAGGCAACGTTAGCAGGCAAGCCTCTTCGTTTTGCAGACCGTGTCGAATTTGACGCGGCGCAAAACGGCGTTTCGCTCGGCCGTTGGCCAAATGGGAGCGGCGACCTGTTCCCGATGACCGATCTGACATTTGGGTCGGAGAACAGCGGCCCAATTCAAAGTCCAGTTGTGATCAGCGAAGTTCACTACAACCCACCAGCACAAGACGGCTTAACTCCGGACCAACTCGAATTTGTCGAGCTGTGGAATGGATCGAATTCAGCGGTGGACATCAGCAATTGGCATCTGGACGGTGGCGTCGACTTCAACTTCGACGCGGGTACCATTTTGCAGCCGAACGAGCGAATTGTCGTCGCTTCGTTCTCACCAACCGAAGATGCCGAATTAGCAAATCGGTTCCGCACGTCATTTGGGATGAATGCGTCCGCGCGACTCATCGGCCCATTCGGTGGCCAGCTCGATAACGGCGGTGAAAAAGTTGAATTGCTGAGACCAGAAGACATCAATCAATTAGGGTTCGGCTATGTTTTAATGGACCGAGTCGACTACGACGATGAAGTGCCATGGCCAGCTCCAGCCGATGGCGGTGGGGCGTCGCTCAGTCGAATTGCGGCGGATGCTTTTGGAAACTTTGCCGCAAGCTGGGCAGCGGCCGCTCCGACGCCTGGCGCGGCTCCAAACCTGGACAACGTTCCCGGGGATTTCAACGGAGACCGTGTCGTCAACGATAGCGATATCGATTTGCTTTGTCAGTCACTGCGAACCGGCCAACAAGGTGCAGCGTTTGACCTGAACTCAGACAGTCTAGTCAACGAATCCGATTTCGACTACTTGATCACGCAGATTCTTCGCACGACTGTGGGTGACTCGAATCTAGATGGAGTTTTCGATTCAGGCGACTTGGTCCAGATTTTCGCGCGAGCCGAATACGAAGACGGCATCGCGGGAAATTCGGGCTGGGCGGACGGAGACTGGAACTGCGATGGCGAGTTCTCGTCAGGTGACCTTGTCGACGCATTTAAAGTCGGCAGCTACTCGTCGGCGAGCGTCGCAGTGAACCGATCGGACGTCGCGGCATCTGCTGTTCAGGACGACTCGAACGATTCGACTACTGATGAACGCTCAGCGCCTGGCGAGCCCACAAAGCCATCGCAAACCGAAGACAAGGCGGTGGAACTTGAGCAGGAACAGGTCGACCAATTGTTCGCTGAGTCGATTCCAAAAGCCGCGGGCGACGTTGAAATCGGTCTCCTGGACGACGATGTTGACTTCGGGCAGCGCCGAAAAAACGCAGGTGTGGTTTAGAAGTCTATCCCGTGCAGAAATCACAGGCAGAGCACGCGACTAGGTTTTCACCTGCGATTTGATTACACTGATGGCGACCGTTTGGAATACCAACGGTCGCGCCAAATACTGGGCTGTCTTACTCAGAGCTTCGCTGCTAATGCGTCATCTTTAAACGCCTCCAAATAACTGTGCAGGTATTCTGATTCCTGCCTTGGCGTTTGTTATCCCAGACTGTTCGGCAACGCCATCCGTTGTTGTTTCTGAATTGTCGTTAGATCAGGCAACATTCACAGCGGACCTATTGCCGCCCCTGTTTCCAGAAATTCCAACATGAGTTTACTCAAGATGAAATCTCTATTTGTCATTTCCCTTTGTTTGAGCACGTCGCTAACAGCGTCGCTCTTCGCTGAAGTCCCATTTTCCATCCAAGGGCCAGGAGTCGATCCGGCCGATTTTCGTATGACAACCTTTGCCTCCGGGCTCAACTATCCGGTTGGGATGGCAGAGCTGGACGATGGTTCGATCATGGTCGCCGTCAGCAACGGCAGCAGCTTTTTCGGCAGTCGCAGCGGTTCGATCATCCGACTTGTGGATGAAGATAAAGACGGCGTCGCTGACCAGCAGTCGACACTTTTCGCCGAGGTGCCTGGCGGTGGGTTGTCGTCGTTGCGAGTCATCGATGATCTCGTTTTTACAACCGGACAGGGCTCGGGAAAGCCGATCTCGATCTTGCGGATGGGAGCTATGCCTGCAGATCCATTGACACTGGTGGGCGAGATCGAAATTAACTATCGCGGCAGCTGGCTGCATCCCCATTCGGCCCTTGCGGTACGGGCGACTCCCGGCCAAGCGAACAGCTACGACCTGTTCTTCCAGCTGGGCTCGCAAGTTAACTTTGCAACAACAACGAACACATTGTCGTTAACGAGCAATATTGGGATCGCAGGCGACCTGGCCGGTGACGCGATCCACATGATCACTCTGACAAGCGATGGCGCGAACGTTTCGGCGACGGGATTGCAGCAAATTGCGACGGGGTTGCGAAACCCAGCCGGATTCGCTTGGCATCCGGTCACCGGAGATCTCTATTTCGAAGACAACGGAATCGACGGCGTTCGCGACCCGAATGAGCCAACTAGCGCTGATGAGCTAAACATGATTCCCGTCGACCAAATCGGTGGCGACATTGAGGACTTCGGCTTCGCTGAAAACTACACCGAGTATCGGACGGGAAATATTATCGGCGGCGAAGGCATTCAGCCGCTCGTAGCATTTCAACCGATTCCACCAGCTGACGGCGCGGAAGGCGAAGGTCCCAACGACATCGCGTTTGCACCGGCGGCGTTTCCAGAGGCCTTGCAAAACGGAGTGTTCGTCGGCATGCATGGCCGCTTCAGCAGCGGCGGTCAAAGCAACGAAGAAAATCCGCTCGTCTTCGTCGATCTGAACGACAACTCGTATTTTCACTTCATCACAAACAATGAGCCCGGTGTTGGGCACTTGGATGGCTTGCTGCCGACGTCTGACTCGCTGTTCATTGCGGACATTTCTCCGGGCGGTGGATTTGGTGGCAACGCAGGGAATACTGCTGCGATCTATCAGATTAAGAGCCTCGTCCCCGAGCCACAGTCGAACGTTCTGTGCACGTTGGGATTTGCAGCGTTGGCATTCGGTCGTCGCTCACGAGTTCTGAGTCGCCGTCAATCGCGAGGCTTAACGAATGCGCCACTTTGACCGAATGCCGAGTGTCGTCTGTTGGACCTTTTTGGCGTTGATTGTCGTCGGTTCTTCCGCTCAAGCAGAATTTGTGCCGCGTACTTTTCAAGCCGTCATGGCCACAAGCCCGCCGGTGATCGACGGGACGCTCGATGATTCCGTTTGGACGTCGGCGCCGGTGATGAACGAATTCTTCGCCTATCAATCGGGCGGAGATCCCGCTGCTGCCGCAACGTCGGCTCAAGTCGCGTGGGACGAACAGTTCCTGTATCTCGCGTTTGAAATGGCTGACGTCGATATTCGACCATCCTGCGTGATTGCAAATCGATGCGGTCGCGATGCACAGCTGTATCTTGGCGACGTGATCGAGTTGTTCGTTCGGGAGAGTCGGGATCTGCCGAGATACTTCGAATTTGAATGGAGCCCCGACCAAAACGATGTGTTTGATGCCCGTTTCGACGACCGCAAGTTCGGGCCACCAGGGACGAGCTGGAACACGGACATTCAATGGGCCGTTCATGTAAATGGCAGCACAGACGACGCGACAGATCAAGACGCTGGCTGGATTGTTGAGTCCGCGATTCCGCTGTCGGCATTTGATCCGATCACAGTTGGCAGCGAATGGACGTTTACGGTTGCTCGATACGACTATTTCAATGCGGCGGGCCGTACGGAACAACTGATGATGTTGACCCCTGGCGATCCCGATCTGCCACGAGCGGGCCTGGCTTCGGGCTTTCATACGTACGAGCTGTATGACAACCTGAAGTTCGCTCCGGAGCCGTTGAACTTCGGCGTCATTCTCGCGGCGATGGTGATGTTTTTGCTGCGTCGAAGTGTGCGAGGTTGCTGATGAACGCATTCAGAATCTTCGTGCTTGGCGTCTTCGTTACGATTTCCAGCGGAGCGACTCTATTTGGCCAGCACCAAACCGATTCGTTCAGTCCAGTCCACGTCGGAACGCATCTTCCATATGAAATCGATTTGGTGCCGTATGATCTGGGCGAGACTCCACTGCCTTCTGTGCATTCATACGCGAAAGCACAATGGGACGGCAAGTGGCTGTTGATCGGCGGGCGCACGAACGGCTTGCACGCGTTTACTCAAAACGGATTCGACAACTTTCCGCCCGCGTTCCAGAATCGCGATGTATGGGTAATCGACCCGGTCGGCGGTGAGAGTTGGCACAGGTCGCTGGAAGAAACAAGTGCGGGGCTAAGTGTTCTTCAGGTCGATTCGTTGTCCGTGACCAACAACCAGTTCGCTCAGGTCGACGACCGACTCTACATGACCGGTGGGTATGGCTATCAAACCGATTTCGATTTTGTCACGTTCGACACGCTCACTTCGATCGACGTACCTGGGTTGATAAGCTGGATCCAGGGCGCGGATACGATCGCGGCCGACCATATTCGTCAGATTCACGACCCGCTGTTTACGGTAACCGGCGGCGCAATGTACGCGATGAACGGACGCATGCACTTGGTGTTTGGTCAAGACTTCCGAGGCGAATACACGCAATTTGGCAACGGTGTTTACACGAACCAGGTGCGAAGTTTTTCGATCGAAGACGATGGCGAGCAATTGGCTGTTCACGACATAGTCATGTCCGAGCCAAATGAAATCTTCCGCCGACGCGACCTGAACGTCGTTCCGGTAATTCGCGATGACGGCAACGGCGAGCAAGTGGAAGAGCTCCGCGTTCTCTCAGGCGTTTTTACGGAAGCTGGCGGTGCATGGACGGTTCCGGTCGAAATCGATTCGAGCGGCAACCCTTCAATGCCCGACTCGAACAGCCCAGACACTTTCAAGCAGGCGATGAACGGTTATCACTCGGCGAAGCTGGGACTGTACTCAGAATCGGTCGATGAAATGCATATCTTGTTGTTCGGCGGCATCAGCGTGAACTTCGTTGATCGTGAAACACAAACGCTAATTCGCGATGACTTCTTGCCATTCATCAATCAGTCAACGGCTATCGTCATTAATGATGCTGGGAACTACGAACAGCATCTGCTGCCCAATGAGTTTCCGGTGATCCTCGACGACGAGTCAGGCAAACAGTTGCTCTTTGGCGCGAACGCAGAGTTTATGATTTCAGACGGAATCTCGACTTACGAAAACAGCGTCATTCGACTCGACGACCTACATGAGCAAACGACTGTCGGTTATATCTTCGGCGGAATCGCAGCCGACCAGCCGAACCGAGGCAACACAGCGGCGTCGGGAAGAATCTTCGAAGTCGTCTTTACACCCGTTGCTGCTCCTGACATTGATTTTGATGGCAACGGAGTAATTGACGCTCGCGACATCAATTTGCTAACAAGCCAAATGCGATCTGCTAAGCCCGATATACGGTTTGATGTTGATGGCTCAGGCAAAGTCGACGCTGACGATTTGACGTTCTTGATCGAGAACGTAGTGGGTACTTGGTTTGGCGACGCGAATCTCGATCGAGAATTTGGCAGCGCCGATTTGGTCACGGTATTTCAAGCAGGAGAATACGAAGACCAGTTACCTCACAACTCGTTGTGGGAAACGGGCGATTGGAACGGCGACGGAGAATTCGACACGTCCGATTTTGTCATCGCATTCCAAGGAGGCGGTTACGAGCACGGTACTAGGAGCGTCGCCGTTCCGGAAGCGTCACCTAGCGTTGCGATTGCTACGCTGCTCTTGGCTCTGCTTCGCGGAGTTCGCCCATCAATTGGTTGACAAATCAGAATTCCGAAATACGTTTAGAATCGAAACGTCAGATTTCATGGGAGCCGAAGGTCTTCAAGTCATCTACCGCCGCCTGTCCGAATCGGGAGTTGATTACTCGGATACCTATCGCAGCGAATGGATCGGCGCGAAACCGACTAGCGGAAGGGGACCGCGAGGTCGACGTCTCATTCTGGAAGGAGAATACGCCGTCGGGATCTATTCGTCAGTTAAATTCAATCGCCCCACGACCGAGATTGGCCTACTGGTAATGGGTGACGAGCCGAATGTTGATGTCGTCTCTCCAACATTGGCTATCGGTCCGTTCTATTTTGACCGAGGCAGGATAGACACGAGTCTGATCGAAAGATTTGGACGAGGTCGATCGGAATCTCAGAGCATCCTGGCTCCTGAAGGTGGAATCATGGCTGGCATAAAAATCAGCGTGGGAGAAGGGACGTTCGGCGAAGCGATCCGCGGAGTACAGCCTTTGTTCCAGGTGGGCCAGAAATACGAATGGGGCGTTTCGGTTGGGACTGTCACGTACGACAGTTTCACTGCGGTTGCAAAACCTGGGTACGCCGTCGGCGGTCTTCGAATCGCACGAGCGACCAGTATCGATGCGTGCCAAGTGAATTTTATGAGAATTGATGGGCACATGCTAAATCCGCAGGATTGTTATCAATCTCAAGTTGTCGGAGATTCGAGTCGCGTGAACCGATGGGAAGAGTTGAATACGGAAGGGATGCCAGCCGTCGGAATCCAGGCCCATAACGACCGTTCCATTAGTGCGTTAGGGCTCGTTTTGGCAGAATGCCATGTTACTCCTCCCATCAAGCGGAGCGCCGGCTCGACATCCAATTTCAATGGGGACGTGGAGCCAGCGGCCTCTTCGGTCGATCCACTGGTTCTTGCGACTGAAGAACCGGCGACGGCCAAGAATGTGCACAGTCCAAATCCGTTTAGATTATGGACCAGCGCAAGCGGAACGACGAAAGTTGAAGCTCGACTAGTCTCCGTGAGTGACGAAGGCACTGCGACGCTCGTCCGGAAAAAAGATGGCAAGAAGGCTCGAGTTCCGCTAAGCAAGCTGAGCAAAGCAGATCAAGACTTCATCAAGTCGACTCGCGATACCGCGGCTGAAACAGGCGATCGCTAATTCTGGGGCGACCGCGACAAGAATGGGTGCTGCCGTGTTCGCGCGCCCAATCGCAGCAGAATTGTTCCGACTGATCGGCACCACCTACCGTCGTCCTTCTTTGGTCTCTTTGTTAAAACGATAGGATGATCTCCAATAAAATCACGGCACGGCTGGCATTTATCTACATCTTCTTGTGCCTCGTTCCGACCATTGCAGCGTGCGTGTTTCTGATCAGCTGGGAACAGCAGATCATCGACCGACAGATTGAGGAACGGTTGGAAGATGCGACCGTTTTCCTAGTGGATGTTTTCGAAGAAGGCCTCATTTCACGATCAAACATTTCTCTGAGCGATATTCAGTCGGACGTTGCACGCTTGGGCGAAAACCTGCGGATTCGAATTACGCTAATCGATCGCAGTGGCAAGGTGTTGGCCGATTCAGGCAAATCGACTCTCGGCGAAGTGGCCGCCATGGACCTGCACGATACTCGACCAGAGATTCTTGCGGCGAAGGAACACGGCCGAGGTGAAGCGTCACGTTTCAGTGATACGGTCGGTGCCCCCTTCGTTTACGTGGCTCGGTCGGTCGAGCAAGACAACGTCCTGCATGGGTATGTTCGAGCTTCTGTCCGAGCATCCACTGTACGAGAACAAGTGGTCGCTGCGTCGAGTCGTTTGGGATTGCTGGCGTTATTGGTCGGAAGCGTGAATCTGTTCATGATCTACTACGTCGTTCGGTCGTTTATGAAGCGCATGTCCGACCTGCGACATGCAGCCGATTTGGTTGCCACTGGCGATTTGCAACAGCGTGTGGGCTTGGCCGACCATATCGATGGCGGTCTCGGGCGGTCGTTTAATCGAATGACGTCTGAACTTGCCGTGAATGTCGATTCTGTTCGCGAGCGGAGCGAACAACTGGCGACAGTACTTGGCGGAATGGTCGAAGGCGTGATCGCAATTGACAGTCGGCAACGAGTGTTATTTGCGAACCGATCTGCCGCCACACTTCTGGGTTTTAAGGCAGAAACTGCGACAGGCAATTCGTTGCTGGAAACCGTGCGGTTACAGCCACTGCACACTGCGGCGACGGAAGCCTTTGAAACTGGCGAGCAAACGCGGCTCGATGCTGACGTCGGTGGAGGCGTCAATCGAAGCTTGACGATTCGCGCCACGCCTCTGCCAGGCAAGCCGTGCCCAGGGGTCGTCTTGGTGATCTTGGACGTTACGGAATTGCGGCGGCTTGAAGGCTTGCGGCAAGAGTTCATCGCGAATGTGTCTCACGAATTGAAGACGCCGCTTTCGTCGATCAAGGCCTACACCGAGACCCTGCTGAACGGGGCGCTGCAGGACACAAATAACAACGAACGCTTTGTGCGCCGAATCGCCGAACAAGCCGATCGATTGCACGATCTGATTTTGGACATGCTCAGTTTGGCTCGTATCGAATCGGCCGAACAGTCCTACGAGATCACACCGATATCCATCGCTGACGTTGTCGAGAAAAGTCTCAGCAGCCACCAAGACTCGGCCGCACACAAAAACATCCAGTTGGTGACGAAGCCTCCGCAGACGAAACTCTTCGTTCGCGCTGAATCAGAAGCGCTAAGACAGATTCTGGACAATTTGGTCAAGAACGCGATTATGTACACCGGCGAGGGAGGTATTGTTACCGTTCAGTGGGATCGCGATTCGCGAGACACCGCTATGGTAGCGATAAAAGTCGTGGACACGGGCATTGGAATCGACAAGAAAAACCACGCTCGTCTGTTCGAACGGTTCTTCCGTGTCGACAAAGCCCGCTCGCGTGAACAGGGGGGAACTGGGTTGGGGTTATCGATTGTGAAGCATCTGACTCAGTTCCTAAACGGCACGGTCGCAGTTGAAAGTGTGCTCGGCGAAGGCGCCACTTTCACCGTGTGTCTACCGAAAGCGGAATGTTAATGCTATCTTAATCCGATCTTCATATTCACGCGTTATTCTCTTCTGCTGCAATTTATCTGAATTAGAACTTCTTCAAATGCATGTCAGGAGAGACGAAAAATGAAGTTTTCTGGAATGTTGTTCTGCGTGGCGGCGACCCTGTTGGTCGGCTGCAATTCTGGTGGCGGCTCGGCCGACTCCAATCGGATTCGAATCGAAGGTTCTGATACCATGATCAACCTTGCGGTTGCATGGCGTGAAGCGTACGGCAAAGTCAAACCCGACGTCGACATCGAAGTCAGTGGCAATGGTTCCGGTATCGGCATCAAGACATTAGCCGAAGGCGATTGCGATCTGGCCAACTCTAGCCGATCGATGGAAGAAGAAGAGAAGGAACTCACAAAAAAGAACACAGGCAAAGAACCAATCGAGCACATTGTCGGATACGACGCATTGGCCGTGTACGTCCATCCAAGTTGCCCGCTGGAGGAAATCTCGCTTGAAGAGCTGGCTGAGATCTACGGCGAAGGCGGCACGATCACGAACTGGAGTGCTCTTGGTGGCGATGACGAAGAGATCGCTGTTGTCAGCCGCCAAAACAGCTCGGGAACGTACAAGTACTTCCAGCAAGCCATCATGGAAAAGCGCAAGTATCGATTGGGTACGCTTGACCAAAGCGGCTCGAAAGATGTCGTGGAATTCGTTGCCAATACCCCAAGTGCAATCGGCTACAGCGGCATGGGATACAACAAACCAGGCGAAGTCAAGATGCTGAAGATTTCGCTAAAGAAGGGTGAGGCTGCAATTGAGCCGAACATGGAAAACGTGAAGAACGGATCGTATCCGATTACTCGTCCGCTGATGTGCTTCACTGCCGGTGAACCTGAAGGAGTTCTTGCAGACTATCTGGCATGGATCAAAGGTGCGGACGCTCAAGCGATCGTCGAAACGCAAGGTTACGTTCCGCTCAACTAGGTAGTGCCGATAATCGGAGAGATTTGATTCATGAGTTCTGCCAGTATTTCTGCAGTAGGGACTGCAAAGCGTCGGCGAAAAAAGTCGGGGCGTTTTGCAAAGGCATCCGAATTCGCCATCGAGACACTGATTCGAGTTTCCGGCTGGAGCGCGATTCTGTTTGTATTCAGCATTTTCGCGTTTGTGTTCATCGAGGGCGCACCTGTCCTCGCTGAAAAGTTGGACCTAGGTCAGTTTTTTGGCAGCAAATACTGGCAGCCGACTGAAGAGCCTCCGTCTTTCGGAATCTTCGCATTGATCATCGGCACCCTGTCGGTTACTGCTTTATCGACTTTGATTGCCGTTCCTCTTGGATTAGGAGCGGCCGTATACGTTTCTGAATTCGCGAATGGTCGGACACGCGAAGGACTGAAAATCGTCATTGAACTTTTAGCGGCGATTCCATCGGTTGTCTGGGGCTTCGCTGCATACGTTGTTTTGAACCCGCTGATTGTTTGGGCGTTTGATGCACGAGTTGGCATTAACGTTTTAAACGGCGGGATAATTCTTGCACTCATGAGCGTTCCGGTAATCGTGTCGGTTGGTGAGGACGCTCTTCGTGCAGTACCTGATTCCTATCGAGAGGCGGCATTGGCGTTGGGTGCATCGCGTTGGGAAATCGTTTATCGGGTTCTTTTTCCGGCCGCCAAGAATGGCTTACTTGCCGCTGTGCTTCTGGGCGTCGGACGTGCGATCGGCGAAACGATGGCTGTTTTGATGGCGACCGGTCACGCCGTGAACATTCCAACATCTGTGCTCGATCCTGTTCGTACCTTGACCGCGACGATCGCGGCGGAACTGGGCGAGGCGATGACTGGCGGAACTCACTATCAGGTGCTGTTCTTGATTGGCATTGTACTATTCGTCATCACGTTCCTCGTGAACCTGATCTCTGATCTGGTCGTTCGTGGGATCCGATTGGAGAAGAACGAATAAATGGCATCTGCTCCTCCAAAATCAAAAGTCACGGTTTTCATTTCGCCGAAAGCGGATTCCGCAGGTGATGGCTCGGCGGCTCGACCTTTCGGTTCGTTAGCTGATGTCGCCAGTAACTTTGGATTGGACTCTCAAATAAAACGTCTGGCTGAAGCCGGAACGGTTCAGATCATTCGCATTGACCACCCGGGCAATGCAGTCGAGTGTTCCAAGCCAAGACGCAAGTTCTACGTCGACACCCACTTGCTCGGAAGCGAAGGCGACGGAACAGAACGTGACCCATGGCCAAGTTTCTCGGTCGCGGTCGATGGCATCATTCAAGCCACTGCCTCCAAAGGAGACACGTTGCGAGACGGCGAGTGCATTGAAATCAATCACCGCCAGATGTTTACTTCGTCTTCGTTGGAAAAAAAGAAACTGCGGTCAGAGCGAATTGCTCACATCGTGTTCTTGATGATGACCCTTAGCTTGGTCGCGCCCGTTGTCGGGATGCTCGGTTACTTGGTGTATCAGGCATGGCCTGCGCTGTCGTTCGGTTTCCTGGTCGAGAACCCTCGGTCGAACAACACCGAAGGCGGTATTTGGGCGCCGCTGATCGGCACGTTTTTTGTCGTGCTGATTTCGCTGATTGTTGCCGCTCCGATCGGGATCTTGGCCGGCGTTTATTTGAACGAGTACGCGAAGAATAACTGGTGGACGCGAATCATCAACCTTGCGGTGGTCAACTTGGCGGGAGTGCCGAGTATCGTTCACGGATTGTTTGGCGTCGGCGCGTTTGTCGCGTTTGCTAACATGGGTAAGTCGCTGCTCGCTGCATCGTGCACGCTGGCGGTTATGACACTGCCGGTAATCATCGCCAGTACAAAGGAAGCGTTAGGTTCCGTGCCGATGTCGTTTCGCGAAGCTTGCTGGAACTTGGGAGCGAGTCGCTGGCAAACAATTCGCACGATCGTCCTTCCGAACTCCATCAGTGGCATTTTGACGGGAGTCATTCTTCAGGTTGCTCGAGCCGCTGGCGAGACCGCGCCAATCCTTTACACGGGCGTCACGATCAGTAAGAGCGTGGCTGACAACGGAATCGGGTATTGGCTGCCTTTTGGCCTGAACGACAAGTTTATGGCGTTGTCCAATCATCTGTTTGTGCTTGCGAAACAGAATCAGTTCGTGAAAGACGAAGTCGTCTTCGCAACCGCAGTCGTCTTGATCGGATTAGTTTTGGCGGTGAACAGTATCGCCATTGTGGCACGGTTGTATCTTCGCTCGCAAAAGAGGTGGTAACCCGGCATGGCAAGCTCGGTTAAGTTCGACAATGTCACTGTTCGATACGGGAACAGCATCGCTCTCGATAATATCTCCATTGACGTTCCTGAACGTACTATCATTGGAATCATCGGTCCCGCGAACTCGGGCAAGACAACTTTGCTTAAGTGCATCAATCGCACGATCGATTTCATCGACACCGCAAAGGTGGAAGGTACTGTTCACGTCGGTGACGAAGATGTCTACAAAATGCCCAGCGTCTACGACCTGCGCAGGCGTATCGGCATGGTGTTTCCACTGCCGGTCGGATTGCCGATGAGCATTTATGACAATGTCGCGTATGCTCCGCGGCGAGCGGGCATTCGTGATCGGCAGTATCTCGACGAACTAGTAGAACGCTGCCTGAAGCAGTCGATGCTTTGGGACGAAGTGAAAGACCGTTTGAAGTCGCTCGGAACCAAACTCTCGGGCGGGCAGCAACAGCGTCTGACGTTGGCGCGGGCATTGTCACTGGAGCCGGACGTCTTGTGCCTGGACGAGTTTTCCATCGCGATTGACCCTGTCACCACG
Organism: Planctomycetales bacterium; assembly: GCA_020426925.1. GTDB lineage: Bacteria > Planctomycetota > Planctomycetia > Pirellulales > Pirellulaceae > JAGQPC01. Next base: position 14,795 of record JAGQPC010000416.1, read on the forward strand.
ATGAAGATCGAAGATGTGCTCCTTCAGCTGAAGGAAGAGATGACGATCATGCTTGTGACAAACCTTTGTCAGCAGGCTCATCGACTAGCGGACCAAACGGCGTTCTTGAACAACTCGGAGCTTGTCGAAATCGGCGAAACGGAAAAGATCTTTTCAAGTCCAGACAATAAGCTCACCTACGAATACGTGACGGGAGGATTCGGATAAACATGGCGGAATCCGAAACAGTGGCGACCGAAGCGAATCCACAGAAGTACAGCATCACGACAAAGAGCGTCAATCTTTGGTACGGTGATTTCCAAGCGTTATATGATGTAACGGTAAATATCAAACCGGGCATCATTACATCGCTGATCGGCCCCTCCGGATGCGGCAAGACGACTTTGCTCCGCAGCTTTAACCGCATCAACGAACGCTATGGAAACGTTACAACTCGTGGCGAAATCACGATTCTGGGCAAGAATATCTACGATGACGATGTTTCGCTAAGCGAGCTGAGAAAATCGGTCGGGATGGTCTTCCAGAGGCCGAATCCGCTGCCGATCTCGGTTTATGAGAACATCGTCTTTGGCGTTCGCATCCATTCAAGTCGTGGTGAACTGCCTAGATCGAAACGCGACGAAATGGTCGAATCGGCGCTGCGAGAAGTGAAACTTTGGGACACCGTCAAGGACAAACTTAAGATGCGGGCCACGCGGCTGACTTTGGAGCAGCAGCAGAAGCTCTGCATTGCCCGTCTGTTGCCGCTGAAGCCTCGAGTGATCTTGATGGACGAGCCGTGTTCGGCGTTGGATGCGGAAGGCATCGAAAAAGTCGAGTCGCTGATCGCCACCTTGCGCGAAAAATACACGATCCTGATTGTTACTCACAACATGGCTCAAGCGAGACGCGCGTCGGACGAGTGCATTTACATGCTGCTCGGCAAGATTGTCGAACATGGAGCGACCAGCCAGTTGTTCTTGAATCCGAAGGAAAAAGAGACCGAAATGTATATCGAAGGTCGTTACGGATAAACGATCAGGCACCAACGTCGCTTCTCTTATTCGATCTATCGAGGAAACGTAAGGACATAATCGCATGAAAAAGCTAGAAGAGGATCTGGCCAAATTACGTCGTAAAGTTATTGAGATGGGAAACCTGACGGAGCAGATGGTTTCCAAAGCAATTCAGTCGATCGACGACAATAACCGTGACGCTTTGATTGCCGACGTCGTCGAGGCAGAGGACCAGCTTGACCACATGCAATTGGATATCGACAAGGAGGCAATTCGCTTACTGACTGTATACAGTCCTGTGGCGGCCGATCTGAGATTTGTTATGTCTGTGTCGCGGATCACTGCGGAACTTGAAAGAATCGGCGATCACGCGACAAACATGTGTGAAAGTGTCCAGCTGATGGTTGGAAAGGCGATCACCGAGGTTGAACCTGAAGTACAGCAGATGGCGACGATCGTCTGCGAAATGGTGACCGATGCACTCAATGCGTTTCTGCATGGGGATCACCGGCGCGCAAGAGCAACGATCGTGAAAGACGATCTTGTAGACACGTTGAACGACCAGATCGTCAAGGAGTTGCTTAGCGACCAACTGATGAAAGAAGTCCTTGAAGGTCAGCGCGACGTCGCGGGCGCTTTGTCTCAAATGCTGCTGGCCAGATCACTCGAACGGATCGCAGACCAAGCGACAAACATCAGCGAAGAGGTTGTCTACATGGTGAAAGGACGCGATATCCGCCACGACGTTAACACTGATGATCAGGACAGTGACTAGAGCGACGCCTGCAGCGGCCGGTCTGCAATAACCATCGTGTCGGATACGGCCATGAATGAGAAAATCTTAATCATCGAGGACGACACGGCACTGCTGGAGGTAACTACGTACAACCTCCAGGCAGCGGGTTACACTGTGGTCACCGCCGAAACGGGCGATGGCGGCTTGCGCGCCGCCAAATCTGAATTGCCCGATTTGATTCTGTTGGACGTCATGCTGCCCGGCTTAAGCGGGATTGAAGTCTGCCAACGACTTCGAGCGGACGCCGCGACGAAGCATCTCGCGATCATTATGCTGACAGCGAAAAGTGAAGAAGCTGATCAGCTGATCGGCTTTACTGTCGGAGCGGATGACTACGTCACAAAACCGTTCAGCGTCCGAATTCTGCAAGAACGTATTCGAGCCATCTTGCGGCGGCGACACAGCCACGAAAACGCAGGAGTCATTTCGTGCCACGGTGTCACTATCGATACCGTTCAACACCGTGCAACGCTTGATGGCGTCGAGCTGGATTTGACGCCCAGCGAGTTCGGCCTGTTGGAAACGCTAATCAGCCATCCCGGTCGCGCGTTTTCTCGAATCCAATTGATCGACGAGGGGCTAGGCGGCGACGCGTTGGTCCTGGAGCGAACAATCGATGTCCATATCCGGGCATTGCGCCTAAAACTAGGCAATTCGGCGAACTTGATCGAAACCGTTCGCGGCGTCGGATATCGTTTTCGCCGCGACGACACGTAACGGACATTCTCGCGAGTAGCACACCGCTTACGTCGTGGGGTAGCCCCTCGATGCAGCGCTGGGGAGATCGCTACCTAAGAAGGTCGTCAAGACCGATGCGACTTCGTTCGTTTTCTTGACGCCGAACATGATGCAACCGCTGACAATCAGCCGACGAGCATTCACACTTTGCGACGAGCTAACATGTTCTCTGGCTCCTGAATTGTCTCAGTCGCCGTCAGCGGCATCTTCGCTTTTGGCGAATAGGTCGGCGAGTCGTTCCCAGGTGGTGCGAGCGGACTGGTCGGTGGTGGATTCGAGACGTTCGAGCAGCGCGTCGCTGGCAGCTTCGGCCTGTTCGGGATCAAAGCCTTCGTAGCGATACCTGGCGTTGATCCACTCGTGGACTTTCTGACGCTGCAGTTCGCTGTACCGCTTCGCCTCCTGCATCCACGGCAGAGCGAAACTCGTGAGGACGTGCTTGGCAACAGGAAACATCAGCGCGATGACGGCAGCTTCCGTCAAAACGCCAAACTGTTTCGATCGTCCCGATTCCGCCGCCGCTTGAATCGGTTCGGCGAGCTGCGGGTCTGCCAATACTACGCGTTGAAATTCTTCGGGAGTCATGCTTCTTTCCCCTGGATGGCTTGTTCGATGTGGGCAAGAAGCTGTTCGGTTTGGGCTACTTCCGCCGCGGCGCGATCGCCGTAGGACTAGAGCTAGTAAACACTTGCTGTGGACGTTCCGTTGAAGGGCGGGGCCTGGACGTATTTCGTCAGGCCGGTTGGGATAACAATCGGAACCGGAGGTCACTTGCCAGCTTGCTGCTTGCCGTAGACCGGCGGTTGCCAGTCTTTCGGCAATCGTCCCTGGGGACGTACGCCGTAAACACCGTTGGGGATGGCGTGTTGCTGGGAGGTTTGCAGCGGCAGATCGTCGGGTAGATGTTTGATCTTGAAATCCCTGTATTGAATCGTCATTGCCGGACCGACGTGAACTTGTACAGCAAGAACGCCTTCGAGCGAACGTCCGTCCGCATCAAGATCAATCAGGTCGGCGGTCGCGTGGCCGTCGATCCAATGCTGATGATGATTCCCGCGCACGAGTACGCGGTAGTCGTGCCACTCGCCCGCTGCAAATTCCTTGACGGGCAGCTTGCCCACGACCCATGGTTGACCGTCGGTGTCAACGATCACGCGTTCGCCCGCGTGAGCGAGAATACGCCGTCCCTGTTCTTCGTACAGCATTCCATTGTAATTCGGATTGTTGGCGACGACATCGCATTGATATCCGGTCACGATATCCAATCCCAAGTCCGGTCGCGAAGTGCCTCGATATTGAATGCCGCTATTTCCTCCTGGTGTGACTTTCACTTTGACCCGCAAATCAAAATTGCGAATGGTGGATTCCTTCCAGGTGATAAAGCGGTTCTTCTTCAGCGTGCCGTCAGTCACTCCGGTTAACGCTCCATCCTTCACGGACCAGTATTGCCGATCACCCGACCATTGCCGGAGCGACTTACCATCGAACACGTGCACAAAGCCTTCCTGATCCGCCTGCACCCCGACCATAGCCGATGCTTCAGGGTGTGGGGTGGTCGATGGACTAAACGTGCGTGCGAGGGGCTCAAGCGGACCGCCTAGCTCCTGAACGCGCTTCTCTGTCCGCTCTCGCATCGCCTGTAGGGTCTCGGCATACTGAGGATCACCGGCCAAGTTCACGAGTTCGTCGGGATCATTTTTCAGATCGTGCAGGAACTCACGACCACCGTGGTCGAAGTAACGGACGTACTTGAACCGAGTATTTCGTAAGCCTTCGAAGGCGGGAATTCGATGGCGCACGGCAAAGTGCTCATGGAATGATTCGGTCCGCCAATCCTGAGGCGTATCCGAGGAAACGATGGTCTGCAGACTGCGACCTTGGTAGCGTTCCGGCACTTGGATACCGGCCCAATCCAGGAACGTTGCTGGCAAGTCCAGATTCAGCGCGATTGCATCAGATACTTTGCCCTGCTGGTCGCGGGGAACACGTGGATCCATCACGATCATTGGCACCCGCAGCGATTCATCATAGTGCGACCATTTGCCGGCCAGCCCGCGATTTCCCATGTAGTAGCCGTTGTCTGCCGAATAAACAATGATGGTGTTATCCGCTAAGCCGGCTTCTTCCAAGGCCCGCATAAAACGGCCGATAGCTCCGTCGATACCGCTGACCATGCGATAGTACGCCCGTATGTTGGTCTGATATTTTGCAGGTGTATTCCAGCGCCAAAAGTACCGCTCGCGGTTGATGGTTGTTTTCAAAAAGTCGGGCAAAGCCTCAAAGATAGCTGGATCATTGAGTCGGGGTGGCGCGATGTCGATATCGTCATACATTCCGTCCACGGCGCGTGGCCAGGGGAAATGCCCGATTGCCGGTCGACGATCACCATCCTCGGCATGGCAAGCGTTGAACCACATGTTCAGGGCAAAGGGTTGGTCTTTGGGCTGCGACTTCAGAAACTCGATGCCTCGATCCACAATCAGTTCGGTTTCATGTCGCAATGTCCCGTCAGCTTGCCGTTTGTAGAAGGGGTTTCGCCCGATAGCTTCGAACTCGTCGAAGTGATCTTCCCGTCGATAACCTTTGGGCATCGTGGCATGCCATTTTCCGAAGTAGCCGGTTCGGTATCCGGCTGCGCCGAGGATATCGGAATACAGCGTTTCCACAGCATCGGACCGTGCCAGCTCTGGCTGACCCGGTGTGCCGTAGCTGCGGCCGGTCAAGCCAGACAGGATCGTCGTACGGCTGACCCAGCAGATGGAATGGCTCACAAACGCATTCTCGAACCGAGTGCCTCGACGGGCCAGAGCATCGATATTCGGGGTCTTCACCACGTCGTTGCCGTAGCAGCCTATAGTGCTCGTCGTTTGGTCGTCGGCAAAGAAAAACACGATATTGGGCCGGCCTGCGGACCAAACGTATCCACACGAAGAGTGACTAAGCAATAGAAGGAGGGATATTAGCAGACAGCGGAAGTGCTTCATTGGATTCGGGTGGTTCTGGGGCTCTTCAAAAAAAGTCCGGCGTTCAGCCGGAACTGGCGAGGCGTTCATTGTACCCTGAGGATCCCGCGATTGTCGCGGGTATCCAGCTCGGTCGAACGCACGAGCAGCAAAGTCCAATATCGCTTCGGTGA
>JAGQPC010000417.1 GCA_020426925.1 Planctomycetales bacterium
TCTTTTTCTAACGTTGCTTCGTATTTAACCCACGACATATAAACCGAATCGCTCCGTCGCGGTTGTGGATTCTCCGGTTGCGCCATTAGCGGAGACGAGAATAGGACGCAAACCAGGCATTGGCCGAGCGCAATTCTGAGCTGGAGATGAGGAATCAACATCGCAATAAATCCACAAAGATATGAGCATCCAAATTACAGACGCAACTCGGCGATTAACTCGTCGGTAAAAAACCCCGTGTCAGTCCACTCTACTGGCATTGCTGTGTCGATTCCAGGACGAAAACAGTTTTTATCAAACACGCCGTAAGCGGGTCGCGAAACTTCGGTTGCCATAACGGAACAAATGTTTACATCGCTTGGCTGGCCGTGGAATCGAATCTGCGATTTTCAGTCGCACTCGCTGTTTTGAGCTGGCCATGTGTTGAACGCAGAAAGGTTCGACTCAAAAAACGAGCGGTCTACCAGTGTAGTTGGACGGGGCACGCGGACCCCGGGCATAACTGATAACATTCGGAAACAAAATCGACATTTGAATCGAATCTTGGTGGGACATCACTATACTGAGGTGCAACAGTCCCACAAACTGCGTAGTGTCGCACTCCAGTTGCGTGTCCATGAGTGGCCTGTTGATCGGCAAGGTTCCGAGTTATGGCAAAAACGAATATTAACCCGCCAGCCCAACTGACGCCGAGACCAGGTGACATTCAAGTGGCGGTCTCGGATGTTCTCAAGATGTCGCTGTTCGAAGGACTCCGCGGCGCCGACAAGCTGCAGGAGTTTCCGGGAGCAATGGTTGTTCGGAAATACGTTCCCGGGCAAGCCATCGTTGTCGTAGGGCAGCCAGGTTTCACTGCGTTTTACATCCTGACGACTGAAGATCTCGTCGAGCTGTTTGAGTCGCAAGAAACGGACTCGCGTAAGTTAGCAGACATGAAAGATCGCCTGTCGCGACTTGAGAACCTGGAGAAAAACTCTGACGAATTCAAGGCAATGACAAGCGTTGCTACCGTGACGTTGGACAGGCCGACGAGCTCTGACCAGCGCCGCAGCTGGTTTAGTTTTTGGCGTGCTAAGAAGCGCGATAATCAACGCCCCGACAGGCCTCTGTTTCCCGACGCGCCGGTCCAGCTGACCTCACAAAAGCCAACGGACGTCATGTACGAAGGTGAAGTCTTCGGAGAAATGAGCTGCACGTACCGAACGCCTCGATCGGCCACTGTCATAGCGAATCGAGAATGGTACGTCCTGGAAATGCTGCGAAACGTCTATGACAAGATCAATGCGGGCGCGTTTAAAAAACGCATGGATGAGATCTATTTGGATCGCGTGCTGAAACTCCACATTCGCAACAACGCACTCTTTGCAACGTTGGATGACCGTGAGTTTGCCGAATTGGAGCCTAAGATACGCAGCAACGTCGATTTGATAACTAAGAAGGCGGACGAGATCATCGTTGACCAGCACGAACGGTCTGACACGATGTACATCATTCGTAGCGGGTTTGCCCAAGTCCAAGTGAACGTGTCGCCGCTGCTGTCGGCGGCGGAGTTTCGCGACCGCATATTGTTCAAGCAGTTGTGTGAAGCTCTTGCCAAGGAGCATCAACCAGCAGCCAGCGACCCCGAAACCGAAATGCCAGCAGCCGATCGTGAGGCGAACAAGGCGACACCGGTTGCAAAACGAGAGACGGCGGCAAGCCTGAAGGAATTCGTTAGACAGTCCCTGCGCACAGAAGTACTTAGTGTTATTCGGAGGATCTGCGAGGGCAACGAGCCGACTAACTCGGACGTCGCCGACGTTGTCTTTGCGGTCAATGATCTAATCAGCGCGAAGAAAGGCCCTTGGCCTACATTGTGCGCATCGCTTGTAAAAGAGTCAGCGGAAGCGAGTAGCACTGTTGCTCCAATCCTGTCGCGTCTGGCGGAGGGCGAACGGCAGTCTCTCGAGAAGGCGGCCAAAGGAAGCGACATTGACGCCGACCACGTGCTGAAGATTGTCGACTCCGTCAATCGCGAATTCGAAGGAGAAAACGCAGCCGCACTTCAAGGCTGTCTGGGTATTCAAGCTAGATTGAAGGTTGACGTTGATCGATTCACACAACTGCAGCCAAGCCATCAAACGCGATACCTCAATCGCATGGTTCTTGATTCTACATATCCAGCGGCAATGCCGAGATTGAGATTCTCCGGTCCCATCCAGACTGTCGTGTATCGCAGCCAGGGCGAGTTCATCGGCGAAATTGGCGTCGTGAGATCGATTCCGCGAACGGCAAGTTGTATCGCATACGACCATCCCGCTGGCAAGTTCGGTAACGTCGAGCTGGTAGAAATCAACAAGTCGCTGCTTGAGGACGTGAAGCTAAAACTACACGAGCGTCCTGATGACGGTGAGGCAGCAGTTGCCGCAGTCGAAAAAGACCTCAACGAAATCATCGAAGATCGGCTGGAGCAATCCGCAAGCAAACGTCGGCTCATGGACGATGCGGATTCGACCATCGCAGCACGTACCTTTGACGACTTAGGCTTGGTTCAAGGCAACCGGCTTATGGTAATCGATCTCGATCGGTGCACACGTTGCAACGAGTGCGTCCAGGCCTGTGTCGACACTCACAAGGACCGAACTGGTGAGCTGCCGGCAAGCACCAGTCGATTGTATCTCGATGGTTCAAAAGCCGGACGATTCCTCGTTCCGGCAACATGCCGCCAATGTACCGACCCGGTTTGCCTGATTGGTTGCCCGGTAGGCTCAATTCACAAAGGCCTACTCGGCCAGATCGAAATTGAAGATTGGTGCATTGGTTGTACGCGTTGTGCGGAGCAATGTCCTTACGATTCCATCCAAATGCATCACGTCGGACTACTTAGCCGTGGCAATGGCTTTTGGCGTTCCTGGCATACCGCCAGTCAGCCAGAAAAACGGAAGGGTAAGGAGTGGTATGACAGCAGTTACGATGACGGTGCATGGTACCAAGGCATGACGCCGTTTTTTCACGACTTCGAGTTTCGCAACTCTATTCATGCAGCAAGTGTCCCGGCCGAGTCGTCAGACATGCGATTTTTTCGAGTGTCGTTTTCATGTCCGGCGAACGCAGAAGATGAATACATGCTCCAAGTGGAGTCGCAGAGTCTTGATGTGCGCGCGTGGCTCAATGGGAAACCGGTTGAATTGGAAACACTGAAGAAGCGAAAACGCGACCGCGGAGTCGAATGGGACTTTGAAGCCACCGTGCGCCGTAGCGGCACTGAAACCGAGGCTAACACCGATGCGGCCGTTCTAGTTCCAGGAAAAAACGTGTTGGCGGTAGCGTTGGTTCCGCCAAAAGATTCAACAGACACGATGCTCGATGTTGGGTTGTATGCCATCAGTGATTCGCCACAAGAAACAATTGACTTCCTAGAGGGCAACACAGATTGGACGGAAAAATTCATCATGCAAAAAGCGGTCGTCTGCGACATGTGCGCATCACTGCCGTCGCAGACGCCTTCGTGTGTCGCAGCGTGTCCTCATGAAGCTGCGTGGCGCGGTGGAGCTTTGTCGAGGGACGCACCGTACTGCTCAAGTCGATAGCAAAAACGACTGACAGAATTATCATGCGTAGTTCTCAATAACCATGCTTGTAACTGAAAAAAAACAACGCCCCTGGATCGCTTTGACACTCATCGTTGTCCTGACGAGCGGAATTCTGTACGCGCTGGTTCACCGTAGTCGGTCCGATGGTTTTACAGCAGGATCGACAGTAGGCCTGTATTTCGGAGCGGCGGGATTTCTGTTGATGGTGTTTGCAGCGATGCTGTGGGTCAATCGCTTGTTTAAAAAACGTTGGTTGCTGGTTCCGCGTCGCATTTGGATGCGTGGGCACTTGTGGCTGGGACTGCTTAGCGCGTGGTTTGTTTTGCTGCACTGCGGCGGACGAATGGGCGGGAAGCTCGAGCAAATCGTCTATGTCTTAACAATCGTCACGGCACTGACAGGGATATATGGTCTGTTGCTGCAGCAATTCGTTCCACGATTGCTGAACGTTCAAATCGATCGCGAACTTCCGCAGTTGCAGGTCGACCATGTCCGCATGGACCTGCTGCGGCAAAGCAACAAGCTCGTCGAGTCCATCTGCGGCTCGGGATTACTTGAATCAGAAATGATGCGTTGGCGCGAAAATCGCGACGGCGCTGGACAACTTGAAAACACGGATGATCCGAAGTCTCATTTTGCCCGGTTTTATGTGGCGGAGCTGCGTCCATTTCTCAACACGCCAGACCCACGGTCATTAAGACTTAACGATCGCCTAATTTCCAAACAGATATTTGGCCAGGTCCGAGCGTTTGACCTTTCCGCAGCAGACGTTCAATGCGTAGATCAAATCGAAGACATTTGTGAACGCCGACGCCAACTGGCTTTGCAGACCCGATTGCATTGGCATCTCCATAGTTGGCTGGTACTCCACGTTCCGTTTTCGTTTGCACTAATCGCGTTAAGCTGTGTCCACGCAGTAATGTCAGTTTACTACTAATCGCCGACCGGTGGGAGCAATTGATTCATGTCGCAGCAGCCTTTGAAAGGGCGCGTAAGTGAGCATAATCGCTTGCATACTGTTCCCCGCCCGACATTATGGTCCAGGCGGCGAGTCGCGATGTTCGGGCTGTTCGCAATACCAGTTGCCTGTTTCGCCGTGGCTTTTGCATCGAACCAGCATTCCGTATTCTGGTCTGGTTCAGTGTCGCCAGCGCACCGAACCGTTGAGAATTGCAACGACTGTCATCGTCAGAAGTGGGTTCCCGTAAAACGGTTCGTTTCTCAAGAAGATGTACCGTCAGTTACGAACGCAGATTGTCAGACCTGCCACGCACAGGCCAGCAACGATCACTTCCCCCCAAGCTCCAAAGCCACGAAACAGAATGACTGCGTGCACTGCCACAAAGAACACGAAGGCAAACCACTGGCCAACGTGCGCGACGCGCATTGTCTCAATTGCCATAGCAAGACTGTTCCAAACGCAGATGGCGAGGTCGCGTCCAGTGTCAAGGTAGTGTCCAGCTTCGCACAGCATCCACCATTCGCACTTCACGAAGGCGGGAGCGTTAATGTCATAGCAGCGACAGGGAACGGGCGGTCAGACGATCCTGGTGTCGGTGACAAATCAGTACAGCTGGCAAAAGACGGTCTAGATCCGGGTAATATTCGTTTCTCGCACAAGGCACACTTGGGGCTTTCCTTCGAGGACTTTACGCGACGTTACGAAGACAATGCAGAAGGTCGCGTTGCCAAGCATCTGCAACAACTGCAAGCGGCGGGGCGTGACAAGCTGATTTGTTCAGACTGTCACGATGCTGCTGATGATGGTAGGTACATGCGGCCTATCCGATTTGAAGATCATTGCTCAGCATGTCACCCTTTGTCATTTCACTCCGCAATTGCGGCGGATGGTGACCTACCTCATGCCAAACCAGCTCTCGTGCGAGCAGTGATTTTGGATCGCTTGGGGACGCAAAGCGGTGAGTCACCAGATCGTTCATCGCCACCGCCTCGACTCCCAAACAAAACGCGAACCGATCACAACGCAGAGAACGTATTTCGTGTGGTGCGTGAAGGATGCATTCGATGTCACCAGATTCAAAACGAGAACGAAAACGAATTTGACTTTGACGTTGTCGAATCGCGAATTCCAACACGCTGGTTGCCAAACGGCGAATTCAGCCATCATCGTCATTCGTCCGACGAGTGTTCGGATTGTCACGGCGATGTTCGCAGTAGCGTCGCTGCGACGGATATTTTAATTCCGAACATTGACTCCTGCAAAAAGTGTCACGGCAAGAGCAGCGGGCTAAACGCGGGGCTTAGTGTTCGAGCTGATTGCATTCTGTGTCACAACTATCACACACACACGAAGGCGTTGAAGTCCGCGAAGCCTGACGATCCGACACCCAGCAAGAATTGAACCATGCGTTACCAAGTATGCTCGTCGTTTGCGTGCCTTTTGGTGTTCATCGCTGGCTGTACGTCTCAACAACAAGAGGTTAACGACCCGCCTCCTGGAGCGTCGTTAAGTAGCGGTCCACAAACCTCCGCTGTGCAATCTAACTCCTGTGCTTCGGGAGCCTGCCATGGCGACACAAGTCATGCTGCGGATGTTACTAGTGCTGTTGGGTCGGAATTCACGTTTTATGTCAGCAACGACCCACACGCTCAGTCGTTCCGGCCAGATGCCGTCCTTTGGAAACAGATTCTCAGCAATCTTGGCGCGGCAGGCGATTCGACAGTCGAGCAACAATGTGTTGCATGCCACCTGAGTTCCTTCGCACTGCACGACGAGCAAGATCCGGCCGGCAGCACAGTCAATGGAATCGGCTGCGAGCATTGCCATGGGGCCGCCGAAGCGTGGATCGACAAACATTACACATCGAAGTGGCGAGATAATCTACCCCAAAACTATAGTGCTTCTAACATGACGCAGATCTCGGACCATCGTGTCCAAGCCCGACTTTGCGTCTCATGTCATGTCGGTACGCCGGATAACGAAGTGAACCATGACATGATTGCAGCCGGGCATCCAGCGCTTATGTTCGAAGTAGCAGGATATCTGGAATTGCTGCCTCGCCACTGGAACAACCAAAAGCAGCGCAAAAACTCACCAGAATTTGAACTTAGTATTTGGGCGAACGGACAAATTGCAACGACAAGCGCGGCTGTTGAATTGTTGAAAGCTAGAACGCAGAATGCCAAACCGTGGCCTGAGTTTGCCGAGTACGATTGCGTTTCGTGCCATCACTCATTGTCCTTGCGAAATCTGGGAAGTAATTCAAACCGCAGCGGTATTCCTCCTTGGGGGAGTTGGCACAGTCTGCTGACAACGGCGGGATTGGATCGAGCCATGTTCATTCCTTCGTCGGCTGCTGCTTCGGTCGGTGGTGGCTTATCGAATTCCATGCGAGAACTCCGCAGTGGCATGCAAGACGCAGCATTTATGGACGTCAAGCGTGTGCCGCATGCATTGCTCGACGAAGTTCTGTCTGGACTGAGCGAATGGAAGACCGTGCTTGATGCGTCGGTATCGACAAGTGGACAGGAAAATCAGCCCATCGATTTCTCGCGTTTGATGAACGACTTGTTAGAAGACGAAGTTGTCGGCGTGACCGGGGCTAACTCGGCTTCAGCAACTCAATACTATCTAGCGATGCATGCGATTCATCAGAGTCTGTACGACGCGGGCAAAATCACGTCGAATGATGGTGCCACCGCAAACGCACTTCTGCAACTGCGCACGGAGCTAGAAGAAGGCTATGACGCGGTCCGTTTCAAAGAAACGCTCTTACCGCTACGTTCAAATCTCGAACAGTTGCTGGAACATTGACCAGAAATCTTCGGCCAAGTGATTCCCGTCTTCGCTAGGCATTACTCACGAGGGTCAGCCAGAATCGTCTCTTCCTTCTTCTGGATCTTGTCACACGGATTTGCCCACATTCCATGTGTTCGGTCGACAACACCGAACCGACCGCTTGACGTGGTAATCTGCGTCCGACACTCCGAACGCGCGAACGTTCAAGCAATGTCTTGGCGCCATCGGAGTTTCACGCCGAAGGCACGAAGCCAAACGGAAAATCGGTCGAACTTTTGCTCCTGTGCAGGTCAGCGTTGGCCGCAACAGCGGGTCGTCCCAGCGTTGAGATTACAAGCAGATACCGATTTGTAGAAAATGGCACGGCGATACGAAGACGGTCGTTTCGAACTAGTTTGCAACCAACCGTGAAAGCAGCTATTGGCCCGTGCCGTCCAGGCAACCGTACACTTCTTTGTTGATGCAACAGAAACTGGTGCACTTAGCACTCGTGTGCGAAAAAAATTGAATCACTCTATCGCCTCTGATAGCATGTTCAAGCCATCGTGAATCCACGCTGGTGCACATTGCTACCGCATTCGTTGGTCTACATCTAATAGTGTAATCGAGTAAGTATGAAACGATTCAATATTCGGCGTCGCAAAACTCCGCTCGCGCAATTCGAACGCTTGGAACCACGGCGAGTCCTGGATAGCACGGTTGTCTTCAACGAAGTGATGTACCATCCGTCCGATTCCGGCGATCAGCAAGAATGGATTGAGCTCTACAACCAAATGGCTGTGGACGTCGATATTTCGGGTTGGAAACTGACGAATGGCGTCGAGTATGAATTCCCAGCAGCCACGCGGATTCGAGGTCGGTCGTATCTAGTCGTTGCCGCAGATCCAGAACTGTTAGCGGAACAATCAGGAATTGGAAACGCCTTGGGGCCATTCGACGGTCGCCTTTCAAATGGTGGAGAATCGCTGGATCTGCGGAACAACAGCGATCGATTGATGGATCGACTCGATTACGGCGACAATCATCCCTGGCCGGTGACGCCAGACGGTTCAGGAGCAACCTTGGCAAAGGCCAAACCGATGTCAGGCAGTGCTCATCCTGAAAATTGGACGGTGAGTACACATATTGGAGGAACGCCGGGCCGCGCAAACTTTGCCGCTTTTGACCCGACGATCGTTCAAACGCCAATTATTCAATTCGGCGCGCCGTGGAATGTATCGGCGACCGGAATTGATCTCGGTGAAAGTTGGCGGAACATTGACTTTGACGATTCGCATTGGTCGGTAGGCACTGCTCCCTTCGTCGCAGGTCGTGACAACATCGACTTGACGCTTCCCGAACCGCTCACATCGATTCCCAACACCGGATTTGATGATGATGGCGAGCTTACAGCGTTCGGCCGACGCGAGGCAAATTGGTACATCACGGAAACGGGTCAAAACGTTCGAGCAATTACCGAGCATCCTGCTTGGCTTCCCAACAACGAAAACTCTAGCTGGATCTCGATCGAACGGAACGGACGGCGCAACGTCGATCCCGGTCAGTATTCCTTTAGCACGGATTTTGATCTGAGCGAATGGGACGCCTCAACGGCATCGGTTGAAATCCGCGTAGCCGTCGACGATGCGCTGGACGACGTGCTATTGAATGGCAACAGTACCGGAATATCCGCATCCGGCTTCGCGCAGATGAGTGGGCCATTCACGGTCGACAGCGGTTTCGAACCGGGCATGAACACATTGACGTTTGTCTTTACCAATGGCGGCGAAACACCGAATCCTTCTGGTTTGCGAGTCGAAATTGAAGGAACGGCCGTACCGTTACAGCGAGGGGAGCGGATACCGGACGAGCCGACGACGTACTACTTTCGGCAGCCGTTTGTGAATGACGGCCATCCAAATGCCGAAGTGTCGTTGTTGCTCGACGCGTTCATTGATGACGGCGCAGTGTTCTACTTAAACGGAAAAGAACTGTTTCGTCGAAACATGCCAGCCGGCCCTATTGGCTATTCAACGCCAGCAGAAAGTGAAGTCGCCTTGGCCGAGCCGCTTGGATTCACGGCCGTTTCGGCAGAAAATCTAGGTCCCGGCACCAATGTATTGGCCGTCGAAGTGCATCAAGCGGGCGACAAAGGAGACGATATTCAGTTCGATGCCGCTTTGACAGTCGTCGCGACGCCGATTCCGCCACCTCCACCTCCACCGAATGTAGTCTTTAACGAGATGTCGGCGGTCGGCGACGATTTCTGGTTGGAGCTCATCAATCTAGATGACGACGCGGTGGACTTGGGCGGTTTCTTGATTACAACTTCCGGTCAACAGACCGAGTACAAGTTGGCCGAAACTCGATTGGCGCCCGGTGAATTTCTTCAGATCAACACAAGCGAATTAGGATTTCAGCCTGGCGATGGTGATCACCTATTCCTGTACACCCCCGATCGTGCGTCAGTACTTGACGGTCAGGTGGCGACCAACCGACTACGCGGCCGATCTTCTCGCCACGACGGGCAATGGCTATTTCCAGCCAACCCGACTCCGGCCGCCGAAAATGATTTTGAATTCCACGATGAGATCGTCATTAACGAGATTCAATATCACGCCCGACCGACTCTAGCCGTACCCGACATCCCACCAACAATCAGCACGACTTCATTAATTGGCTTGAATTCGACGTGGCTCTTCGATCAATCGGGCCGCGATCTCGGCCCCGATTGGCACACAACGACCTATGCCGCGGATGGCAATAACTGGACGACTGGGCAAGCACCGATCGGATTTGAAACCGGTCGATCAGCCGATTTGATCACAACGATGGTTGACGACCCTCGAACGGTCGACCCGAGCGTCATCACCTACTACTTTCAAACTCAATTTGAGTTCAACGGAGATTTGACTCAACCAGATCTACAGCTGCATTTGGGACACTTAGTCGATGACGGCGCTGTGTTCTATCTGAATGGCGTCGAAATCGATCGTTACAACATGCCAGAAGGACCAATTGATTCGGCCACGTTGGCAACGGATCGAGTCAACAATGCGGTTGGTGTCGGACCAACCTACTTGCCGGTTGATCAGCTACGAGCGGGCACGAATGTATTCTCCGTTGAGGTCCATCAAGATCGCGCATCAGATCGCGATATATTCTTCGATGTCAGTCTTGCCTTTGCAGAACCATCGTCGCCGGCGATTCCTGGTTCACCGTATGTTGAATCGCAAGAAGAGTGGATCGAACTTTACAACCGCAGTGATCACACAGTGGACTTGAGCGGATGGCGATTGGATGATGCAATCCGCTTCGAGTTTCCAGTTGGCACGTTGATTGAACCGGACGCGTATCTTGTTGTTGCCAATGACGCGTCACGTCTCAGGGAAATCTATCCGCAACTTTCGCAGATTGGTGGAGAGTTCGACGGGACTCTGTCGAACAAATCGGAACAAATAATACTCCTCGACGATTCGAAGAATCCTGCCGACGTCGTCCGATACTACGACGGCGAGAATTGGCCTGACATGGCTGATGGAAATGGGTCAACTCTTGAACTACAAGATCCCGACGCGGACAATTCGCGTGCAGACGCATGGTCGGCGAGCGATGAATCCGCCAAGACCGCGTGGCAACGCATTAGTTATCGATCCAATAGCGATCCTTTTCCCGGCACGAATGATCCTGATCGCTGGAACGAATTCATTTTCGGATTACTTAGCGCGGGCGAGATTCTGATTGATGATATTTCGGTCGTCGAAGATCCCGGTGGAGAGGCGGTCCAGCTGATTCAGAATGGCACGTTCGATGACGGCGCCGATCATTTTCGATTGGTCGGGAACCACGGAGCCCACGGATTATCGAAAGTCGTCCCCGATCCCGACGACCCCAACAATCCTGTTCTTCACCTTGTCGCCACGGGTTTTTCGGAGCACATGTCCAATCACGTGGAAACGACATTCGTGGACAATCGCGAACTAGCGATTTTGAAAGAGTATGAAGTTTCGTATCGAGTCCGTTGGTTGACCGGCTCAGGCCAGCTCAATACTCGCGCTTATTTCAATCGAATGGCACGCACTTCGATCCTAGATGTGCCACAGAATATTGGAACTCCAGGTGCGCCGAACTCTGTTCGAAAGGCAAACCATGGACCAACTTATCAAGGGCTGACGCACGAACCGACGATTCCTCAACAGGACCAGGACATCCAAGTCTCGATTCAGGCACAGGACCCAGACGGCATCAAGAACCTGACGTTATGGTATTCGGCGGATGGCGGTGATTGGAACGCAATCTCAATGGCCGATCGTGCCAAGGGTGACTACAGCGGCATTATTCCTCCGCACGCTGCTGGGACGGTTATCCAGTTCTACGTCGAAGGGTCTGACGGCGACGACGTGACATCCACCTTTCCGGCGAAAGGTCGTGATTCACGGGCGCTGTTTATCGTCGATGATGGACGTGATCTCAGTACGAATCAACACAGTTTCCGCATTGTGATGACGGCCGATGACGCCGCCAAGCAAGTCGTGAATACAAACGTACTATCGAATCATCGTTTGGGCGCGACGGTGATAACCGACGACAATGTCTATTACGACGTTCAAGCACGAATAAAAGGAAGCGGCTTTGGCCGAAGCGGAAATCAGCGAGGTTACAATATTCGCTTTCAACCGGACCACCTATTCCGTGGCGTCCATGATTTGATTTCCATCGACCGCAAAGACAATCAGACGGGACAAGGTGCTAGTCATCGAGAACTCGTTCACAAACACATCGGCGCGGCAGCAGGTGATATTCCAGAACTGTACGACGACCTGATCTACATTATTCCGCCGGACAATTCCTTTATTGGTCCTGCCCAGCTTCAGATGTCTCGCTACGACAACGATTTCTTGGATTCGTCGTATGAAAACGGTAGCGACGGTACACGATTCGAATTCGAATTGATTTATCACTCGTCGGCGACCACGCCCGGTCGCGATGTGGAAGGATTGAAGCTCCCGCCTTCTGCTGTCCTGGGTATCGACATTGAAGACTTGGGCGACGACAAGGAAGCGTATCGCTGGAACTTCCTAATTAAGAATCATCGCCTTCGCGACGACTTTTCGCGAATCATCGAGCTAGGCAAAACGATGTCGTTACGTGGCAGCGAAAACGGCGGTGAGTTAGATCTGCGGTCGCAAGATGTAATGGACGTAGACGCTTGGCTTCGAACGTTCGCGTATATGTCGCTGGGTGGCATCAACGACACGTACAACCAAGGGCTACCACACAATCTCCAACTCTTCGTACGTCCAGAGGATCAACGCGTCGTACCGTTGCCGTGGGATCAAGATTTTACGTTTCATCATGCGCCTACGCTTGCATTGTTAGGTTCTGGCAGTAACTTGCGCAACATACTTCGGATCCCGAACAACCAACATCATTTTTACGGACACATGTACGACATGATCTCGACGACTTACAACGTCGAGTACCTGCGACCTTGGATTGAACATTACGCGAATTTCGTTCAGTTTGAGGAAACGGCCGCGATCGAAAAGTACATTGAAGACCGGACGGCGTTCGTGATGCGACAACTGCCGGATGAAGTAGAGTTTTCCGTTGATACAGATGAGCCGATTGTCGTCGACGAAACCCACACAACACTTACCGGCAGCGGTTGGATCGATGTACGAGACATTCGCGTTCGTGGAGCGGATCACTCGCTGGAGGTCGTTTGGCAAGAAGACACACGGTGGCAATTACAATTGCCGGTCGCCGTGGGCACCAACGAGATAACGCTTGAAGCCGTCAATTTACGTGGTGAATTGATTGGGTCTAGCACGGTCAACGTAACAAGCACCGTTTCGGACCGTCCGCTCGAGCAGTTCTTACGCGTATCTGAAATTATGTACAATCCGCCCGATCCGACAAACGCCGAAGCTGCCGAAGGCCACAACAACAACGACGACTTCGAATACGTTGAACTTGTAAACATTGGAACTGAGACGATCCAATTGGCCGACGCTCGCTTTGTCGCCGTAGATGGTCTGGGATTCGGCTTTGACTTCGCTACGAGCGTTATCACCGAATTGGCACCGGGCGAGACCATCTTGGTTGTCGAAAATATGGCAGCGTTTCAGACACGGTACGGGAATGACCTGCCCGTGGCTGGTCAATGGACCGGACGACTCAGCAATGCAGGCGAAACGATTACTTTGCAAGCTGGTGAGAATATCATTCAGCGTTTCGCATTCGACGATGCCTGGTACCCGACGACCGACGGGGAAGGCGAATCGTTGGTTATCGTCAACGCTGCTGCCGATCTGGAAAGTTGGGGGCAACGGGACGGTTGGAGCTCGAGCGGAATGGTTGGTGGTTCACCCGGCCGGATCACCGGACGTCCAGGCGACGTCAACGGTGATGGAGTTTTTGACTCGAGCGATCTAACCGCAGTATTACAAGCAGGCGAGTTCGAAGATGGCATCGACGGCAATTCGACGTTTGCGGAAGGAGACTGGAACGGCGATGGCG
>JAGQPC010000418.1 GCA_020426925.1 Planctomycetales bacterium
GGATCCAGGTTGCCGGTCGGCTCGTCAGCGAGCAGGATCTTTGGCCGGTTGAGCAACGCTCGGGCCAGCGCCGTCCGTTGCCGCTCGCCAGTCGACAACTTTCCAGGTGCATGTCGTCGGCGATCCTGCAAACCGAATTTCTCGAGAAGTGCTTCGGCGCGGGAGCGAGTTTCTGCTCGCGAACCAGACGTGTTCATTGCCGCCGCCAACACGTTTTGTTCGACGTTCAAGTACGGCACCAAGTGAAACTGCTGAAAGATAAAGCCAATTGCACTCGCTCGAAACAAAGCACGAGCGTCAGCCGACATCGCGTAAACGTCTTCGCCAGCAACCTCAACGTGGCCGGAATCGGGACGCAGCAAACCGCCCAGCACCAGCAACGTTGTTGACTTACCACAGCCGCTTGGACCTTGAATCGTCGCAAACGCTCCTTCGTTGAGCTCAAGATTGACGCCATCGAGTACGGTCAGTTCACCGCCGCCTTGCGTAGCGTACTTTTTCGAGATGTTTCGAAGTTGGGCTAAGCTCATAGTTCTTCCGCCAACACGACTGCAGCATCTTGCCCGGCTGCCAGAGTCGCCGGAATCCAACTCGCGATCAACGCAACTAGAGGCGTCAGCAAACAGACGACGCCAAACATGTCCAGAGCAGCAACATACTGATGCTCGGACATGTATGTCGCAACCAATCCAATTCCGTAACCGACAACTGCGCCGACGAGCCCAACACAAAATGCCTTCACCAGGAACAGACCCGCGATTTTGCGCGACGTCAGACCGACAGCTCGCAGCACACCGATTTCCCCACGGCGATCGCGTACATTCAGCCACGCAATAAGGCCGACCAACGCCATTCCCGCAATGGAAATCAAAGTCAATTCGACCTTTGATCTTTGTTGCATCGAAGCAACAGCTTCTTTCCCAGATGCCGCAACTTCGTTGCGTGCCTGAGCCCGAGCGATCGCCGTATTCGCGATTTCGATCACCTGCACTTCGTCACCGAGCACCTGAGAAATCTCGTTTTGAATTTCGGCAACGCGGTCGATGGTTGCGCAGTTACATTCAAGTGCTTGAATGAGATTAATCCGGTCAGGAAGGTTAAGCATCTGCTGGGCCGCGGCGAGGTCGATCCAAACGGTGATGTCGTCTTTGTTGCCTCGAGACGGATAGACTTTATTGATCGTGACATCGAGCCCGTTGAATTTGGTCGCGTCACCTTGCTTGAGAGCCAGTTCTTGGGCCAGCACGTGGCCGACGTTGATCGTTCCTTGCGGCACGGGATCCTCAAGCGGCTTCTTATTGTTTGATCGATGAGTCCAAGGCACAACTCCGCTAACACCCATCAGCACGACCTGGCGTTTCTGCTCCCGCCAATCGGCCTTCGCGACCAATGCAGGACGCAGATGATTGATACTGCTGACGAGTTTGCTATCGGCGATCTTCTGAACGAATTCGTAAGGCATCGTTTTTTCGGCGAAGTCGTTCGCATGAAACTGACTCAGGTTCTGGTCAGCGGGCAGGATGATCAAATTGAAGCCCAACGCCTTCATCGATTTACGAATCTCGTCGTCCAAAGCCGCTACACGCTGTGCCGTGCGCTGTTGCGTTACTCGCATCCGAGTGATCGAACTGGTTGCGTAGGCGACGGCGACTACGATTGCCAAAACCGCCAGGATGAAATTCGTCTTCCGGTGAAGAATTTCCAAAATCGCAAGCTGAAAGATATTCATGGCCCTACGCGGCACGTTGTAAAAGGAGCGAAACGACAAATACAAATGCGGCAGCAGCAGCGATCCCACCAAAGACAACCATAAAAATGGATTGCTCGTTTGGCTCAACCAGTTCTACATGCTCTGCGGATGCAGCGCCTTGATCCGACGCGTCCGCCGAAACGTCGCTAGTTGCAGCATGTGTTTCGTCGGTAGCATCGGCCGAATGCTCGGAGCCATCTGCGGCATTGGACTTGGATGTTGTAGCGTCAACAGTAGCCACTTCAGCGCTGACCAATGCGCCGATTCCAGTCAGCTCGGGGAGCACAACGTCTTTCATCGCCGACCCGGTGATCTTCGATGCCCAATCAAACGCCATCAACGTGTCGATTCCAGGGTTCTGTTGTTTCACTTGGCACGAGCACGCGCCGCAGACGAAACTGCAGTTTTCCAGAATCGTGTCGTGATTGATTCCTTG
Organism: Planctomycetales bacterium; assembly: GCA_020426925.1. Taxonomy (GTDB): domain Bacteria; phylum Planctomycetota; class Planctomycetia; order Pirellulales; family Pirellulaceae; genus JAGQPC01. The sequence continues at coordinate 2,187 of JAGQPC010000418.1, forward strand.
GCCGATCAACGCGAAGTAAGTTCGGCCTCGACCGAAAATCGGGATCGCAATCGGCTCGTTGAATTCGACAAGATCCTCCTCGCTGTGAAGGAGGATATCGATGAAGGCGTTTTCTTCAGCATACGAGCGATCGACCGTGAGCATTGAGAATTCAACTCGAAGGTCAATCGGATTGTCCGCGCGAAATTCCTCTTCTGCTTCGATCAGCGATTGATCGGGAAGCAAAACTTCTTCGTTCGCCAGCTTGAGTTTTTCAGCCAGCATCTTTTCCGCGGCGGCATCCTTTTCGGCGTCCCCCGATTTGATCAGCACCCAAACAGCCGATTGCCCATCAACCAATCGCTTGATGACTTCGTGCCGCAGAGGCGAATCGACCAAGCGAGCGATGTTTGTTGCCGTCAGCTCTCCACGCCAAACCGAGCGGGCGTTGCCTTGAGGAAAATAGACCGCGATCGTCGGCTCTTTCAGCTCAGCATCGTCGAATTCGAATCGCACGAGCCGCTCAAACGCTTCCGGAATCTCGCGCCGTTCGTCTTCATCGCCAGCGTTGTCCAGGTCGACATCAAACACTGCAACGTTCGCCGGCCGCTGGGGATCGGAACTCGTTTGCTGCAGCGCGCGAAAAATCTCGTACTGCGAATCGGTTAAAGACCCCCGGTGCACCACGGCGATTCGGTACGGATCGGGTTGCCAGTTTTCCAACGCGTACCGGAACACCGGAATGTTGCAAGCAGTAGCCAACGTCGCGATCCACAATTGCACGATGCAGGCGATCACGATAAGGAGCAGAGACCGCTTTCGAGTAGTCACAGCATTTCCTTTATTGGTTGGATTAAACGTGGAATCAAACTGGGGTTCTGCGACAAACCGGTAGTCCTGCGGCATGCATGTAGTCCTGCGACTCCGCTCGCAGGGCAGGGCAGTCTTTCGGCGAGTCCGCGTCGCGGATGCTCGTCGTACGTGCAGGGCAAAACGGTACGACCCAAGTGCGAATCACCGACAGTGCTATGAGCCCAGCGAACGGAGTCGCAGGACTACGACCAGCTGGACTACAACTAACACGCAGTGCATGTCGCAGAGCTACTCGTCGAGCTCAACGACTTCCGCACCCGATAATAACGTTGATTCTCCGCTCAGTTCGACCTTAATTCTCTTGTCCACAGGTTTGACCAGGTAAGTCTTTATGATACCCCGGTCGACCCCGCCTGCGACAGATGCGATCTGGAATTGCTGCTCGACGACCTTGCCGTTGACAGTAATTTGAAACGATGATCCAGGATTTCCGAGCGGTTGACAGAAATAAAGCCGCAGTTCGACAGCCTTATCGTTTCCAGTTTCGATTTCCAATTCGCGTAGATCTCGAACTCCCGAGCTGCAAATCCACCCAGCCGGTCCGTCGATCAGTGACGAATGCACACGAAACGTTAACAAATCCTCGGTCGGCGGAGTTGTTTTGATTCCGGGCTTGGGTGATTTACCTCCAACGCTGGGGTAGTCCACCCAGATTGTGCCAGCGGAGTCTCGGCGGTCTCCAGGAGCACCAAAATTGATAGCCACTCGTTTCTTGTCATCGACGATTCCGCCATACGCCCAAGTCTCTGCATCGGGCATGTGAACGAGTGCTAACGAAGTCTGGTTCTGATAAGAACAGGTACAGGACCGAGTGTAATCCGGCGCGTTCAGCAACCCGCCGGCAGGGATCAGATTGTTCGTGCAACTCGACCGAAATCCACCCAAGCTGGCCGTGCCCGAATCGTTCGTGAGATCATAGTACCCAGCCG
>JAGQPC010000419.1 GCA_020426925.1 Planctomycetales bacterium
TGCCGCCTTCGCGGATGTCGGCTCCAGTTGCTCGGAAAAATGCGTCGGCATGTGCTATGCGTTCGATCGAATCATTGGGCGGCTGTTTCATTTCGTAGTAGTGATCAGGCAGCCCTTCAATTTGATCGGCGGCGAAGACCGTGTATTGCTTGAGAAACGGAATCTTCTGTTCGACCTCTTCGCCGTTATCGTCGGTGTTGGTCTTTTCGAACGTCGACGCATAGACGACGGGCGAGCCCTTCTCGCCTTTGCGAACGGACCCGCCCAGCTTCTTTGCTTGCTGAAACGTAAGCCAGTAGGGTGAAACAAATCCTTGCTCTTCGGCCGATGCCCACAGCATTAAGATATTGATGCCGTGATACGGCTCGCCGTTGTGCCGTAGCGGCCTGCTAATCCGTCCAGCCGCATGTTCAGCATCCCACGGCTTGAGCCAAGGGCGAATGCCGTCTTCCAGCTGGCGGACAATCTTGTCCGTGACTGACTGATAAATGTCTCGACGCGTTGTGGTGTTGGTTGCGGTAGTCATGTCTAAATCTCCTTGCAAATGAAATGGATAAGAGCCCTCGCTCTTTTGAGAGCAGGGCGGCAAAACCGCCGCAGGCAGCAGGGGGAGATGAGTCAAGGCCACGCGTTGTGGAAGGGGCCCGTCTGCACAAACGAAGTGCGGAAGATGGGAAGGCCTCCGCATCGCGTGCCGAAGGGAAGCCTTTACGCATCGGGGGAGTCAGTCCCCCTAGTCGTTCACGGAATTTGCTTGCGATTTGTCGCAGCCCATTGTCGTTCGTTCGGTAGCAGCATGTGACAATTGAGAGCGAAGCGGCTCACAGGATTAGCTCGTTACGAAGCTGCGTCGTGAAAAAGCGTCAAGCCGCAATGGTCGGAACATCGTATTTTCGGATCTCGCGGTCTCGCGTAATCAACGTCATACGATTGTTGATGGCCTGGGAAATCAGCATGCGGTCAAAAGGATCTCGGTGGTGATGGGGCAGATCTTTAATCGTCGCAATATGCTCAACCAAGATCGGCAGCGATTTGCAGCGAGCTTTTTGCAGCATGACATCAGTCGATTCTGGTAATGACAGCTTGCCCAGGCTGATCTTAATGTTGAGCTCCCAAAGGGAAGCGTAGCTGAAGAACAGCTCGTTGCGACCAGTAGCCATGACAAGGCGAGATTCGGGCGAGAGACCATCGGGTGAACTAGCCCAATCCAGCAGCACATGCGTGTCGACCAGATACGCAGTCACGATGCGTCATCCGATTCAACGAGCGACCGCTCAAACAAGGCTTCAATCTCTTTGTCCATGTTCTCCCAACTGTCGTGCAGTTGCACCTGACCTGCCCAAAACCCGCCTCGCCTTGGACTGATGTCTTGCTCTACTGGCGTGAGCTTGACTAGGAGCTGGTCGCCTTTGGCAATGATAACGTCGTTTCCAGCGAGTGCCTGACGCACAAGCTCGGATAAATGGGCTTTAGCCTCAGTGATATTGGCAATATGCATTGCGACCTCCATTTCGCATTCAATCTTCACACTGCCATAGATCAGAGCTTGAGTCAAGAAAAAACAGACCTTCGGGAACCATCATCAGACCAGCTAAGGTCCAGAAGTTGTGGACGCATCCGATACCTTAAAAAGCGATTCCATTGCCCTACAGACGCTGAGGTTTTGATGATGGGTATTGGACACCCAAAAATGCATTTCGTCTCTCTACGGCCTACGAGAATCCGATTTTGGGCACTGCGGTAGAAAGTGGTTAGACCAAAACCGCTATAGATGCAGCAAGCGATGAAGCAGACATAGCAACTCCCGCATTCGACTATGCCCGCTTCATGCCAGTGTGTCAGGCCGGGATACCGAATTCTGAAACTATGCGGCGGTAAATTGGATCTTCACTTAGCCCGAAGCCATCCCACGTTCCGATATTCACGAGTTCATGGGAGTAGTTTGCAGCTGATTTTCCGCTGCTGCGTATCGTGTCAATTGCCCGGTCCATTCTGGATTTCAGCAACTTAGGACTCGCAAAGACCTCTCGCAGTTCTTCCTTGTCTTGGTCGTTTTCTGCTTTCGAGCGTCGCTCTCGCGTCAGCAGCATTGGGACAGTCTTAAAGACGAATTCGTTGTTCTGCTCAATGATGAAATGCGGAAGCGGTCTGCGGCCGTCACATTCTTCCATGACCTTGAGAGTCTCGATGCAATTTCTGGTGTAGCTTTTCAGCCTAAGAAGGCGGTCTTCAGAGCATTCATCGAGGTCGTGCAGGTTCTTGAGAACGACCAAAGATAAATGGTTAAGCGCATTCATCCCCGTTTCTCGGTACGCAAATGTCGTATTAGTAAAGAGAAACGAACGTCCTTCTAGGTTTTGATTTACAATTTGCGTCAGTAAGATGTTTAGGGAGTCAGCGCCGTAGTGAAACATCTTGTCGATGTACTTTCGCTTGTCCCGATCGAATCGACTTGCTACTTGCTTGGCAGTTAATTCATCACACAGCTTCCTGTAGTGGGGAACATGCCGTGGCTCTACTGTGATGCCAATATCTCCAATGCCTCGCAGTTGCTTTTGCTGCAGTAGTGCTTCAAAACGCTGGATTGGAGTGATGGACGACTGGAATCCTCGCTCGGTCAACCAGTATTTCGTCACTTCGAGCTTCTTACGGATTTCACTGGATTCCGGCAGTTTGGAAAAATCGACATCAGAGTTCAGAGTCATCAAGCCTGCGGCGACATCCGAAAGGTCCATAATCCCATCGATTTGATGCAACAGTTGATCTAAGAATTCATTCAATGTTGCTTCGGTGACAAACAGCTGCATGCCGAGAGAATGCTGGGTCCTCAAGAATTCTGGGAGCCAGTTGGCAACGCCTGGTAAAATCGCCTTTGAACCTTTTCCAGCACTCTCGAACAAGATTGGCATCACGACGTGAAAGTCGACAATACCGCGTGTAATTGTTGTCGTGCGTAACTCTTCCAACAGCGGTTGTGCATGTAGCATCGGAAGCAAATACTGGGTTGTCAGCTCCCGCCTCTTACGATCGCTCAAGTTCTTGAAATTTGGCATATCAAGCTCCCTTCGATGAAGTCAATTCCGACTACTTGGAACGCAAAGGGAATCGTAGTTGAGGTTTCCGGTTGGTCAATTTATTCCGGTGGATAGTTCAATCGCAATTCACTGATGGCTACTGGCTCCGACCAGATTCGCTCGATTTTTCTTTCCAGTATTCAGCTAATGACTCGCGCCGTGCATCCCGTTGGATAACCTCTAGATCTGGTGGTTGGAATTGACTGAATGGGCGTCGTCGATCACTTATTCGTTCAAATTGAAATCGATCCTCTTTCCCAGATTTTCGGTCGACCGATGTGGCCCGCAGGATTGCGGGATCTCCGGTTGCTGGACACTTGAGTGCAAGCCCTGCTGTGCGGAGTTTTTCGTTTAGTCGCCGACAAAATTCCTGTTTTACATTTATTCCGGACGATCCAAGCTCTTGGATATCTTCATTCAATGCCTGATCCAAATATGGCTTGGCGGAATTGAAACAGGCTTGTTTCTCGTTGGCATAGCGTTCCAACGCACGCAATGAGCGATTCAAAGAGATCGATTCGTCATCCACTTGTTCCTCCAGGGTGTTCGATTAGAAATCGTTCCGCGGTTGAGAGTCCACGGAGTCATTGGATCAACGATGGCAACCCGAGCCACGCGCGAAGTTACTGGAATCGATATCAGAACGCAAGGAATTACGTGAGCTGAAACAACGCGGCCATTCACGGGCGTGTCGCGAAAGCGATTCGCGATGAAGCGTACGAGCATGACACGCAATAGGACACCAATTCCGGCTGAGCTAGGAGCGACACGAGCTGATTACTGGACTATCGTACCCAGAAGTTGTCCGGAGTGGGGAGTTTCAGCTCTCTACGGCCTACGAGAATCCGATTTTGGGCACATCGATTGCGTCACCCAAGAACCCCTTTGCTAAGCCAATCGATTCACTCCACCAGCACGTCGGTAAACGTGGATTGCGGTGGTGGTGCTGGCACAACAATGACGGAACCACGAGTTATCCACAAGTGATTCCGTCTCGCTGAGAGAGTTAGATATAAGTTAAATAGAGTTACGCTGTGGACAGCAGCATACAACCGCCTGAATTCAAACAACGAATTTTGCGGGGTGGTAACTGAAACCACGAATTGTGGTAACTAAAACCACGAACTTCGGTAACTAAAACCACGAATCTGCTTGACATTGGTAACTGAAACCACGAATGTCGGCAGCATGGTAACTGAAACCACGAACATTGA
>JAGQPC010000420.1 GCA_020426925.1 Planctomycetales bacterium
TTTGCATCTCGGCGGCAAGCTTGTAGCGTGGCCTTACCATATTGAGAATGATCGTGGCAGGCGGCTCGCCGCGGCGGATCTTGCGAGCTTGCAGCAAAAGTTTTGTGGCTTCGGCCAATGCCCGAACTTCCAGCATCGAGGCCTTACACGGCAGCACAGCCAGATCTGCGACCATCAGTAGCGCTCTACTGATCTCACTGTTGCTGCCTGGACCATCAGCGATGACGTAGTCGAATTCCCTCGCATGGTCTTGTAACGAATCAAGAATGTCGTCCGCTTTGTCGAATTGAACCGTGTCGATATCCGGATTCGCTTCTTCCATCCACTGTGAGCTACTCTGCTGAGCATCACAATCGGCGAGCAAGACACGATGGCCCTGCTCATGAAGCCACGCGGCCAGATGAACCGACGTTGTCGATTTTCCGACTCCGCCTTTGGCGTTGGCAACTGCAATGATTTTTTTGCTCATGGCAGCAACGTTTAGCGCAGTTCGATCGAGTTGGCAAGCAGAAAATGAACAGATGGCCAAATGTCGCCATGACTATAGGACGTGACGGACGTCCAGTTGGCCACAGAAGTATGCGGCCATGCATCACGACATCGGGCGCGATGGTATGCTCGGCGACTGGCCGGACGTGTGGCCAGCCGTCCGACCATCCTGCTGGCAGGATAGCTGGATGGCAGGACGGCAAGACGAACCCATGGATGGCGATATGGCTGGCAATGTAACAGGCAAGAATTCAGTGTCGCCAGGCATCCGTCAAAACGGCCAGCAAGATCTTAAGCGTGCTTAAGGGAAACGCCTGTTCTCTCGAGTTTGGATTTATCCAGATTCGCTGATGCGAATGCCGCTAATGTTTCCCCGGGAAACACGACCAGGATTCCCTCGGATGGAATCCGCACGACCAACGCTTATCGACCATGTCGATGCCATTCGCAACAAGAAAAAACGCTCGTTTGAATGCCACAAACGAGACCGCTTCGAAACAAGCCGCAATGCCAATCAGATTGAGTCAATCGTTTGACTCTCGCATTGCGACCGCTTGGAGAAATAATTCGAGCTATTCCATATTTGCATGGCTTGTCGGCGTCGGTTGCAGTGAATGCAGATAGTCGACGGCTTTGCAGGCCAGACTGGCGGCGGTGAAGATCGCTCGTTTGTCGTTCTGCAATTTTTCGAGCCAGCTTCCGATGTAGTCGGCGTGGTCAGGCATGACTTCCGGAGTGATCGCCAGATCGGCACACAGAAACGCGGAACCGAGTTCGGCCACCAATTCTTCCATGGCGTAGCCTGCATCTCCCCAACGCTTGCGGCCAAGATCGCGATCGAGTCGCGACTTATGGCGAGTCCAGTGAAGTGATTCGTGCGCGAGACAGCTCGCGAAACTTTCCGCGTCGCGGAAGCATTCAAGCGGTGGCATTTGAATATGGTCGGTGCTGATCGAGTAGTAGGCTCTGTTGCCGCCTTCTCGGATATCGGCTCCGGTTGCTCGAAAGAATGCGTCAGCATGATCAATGCGTTCGATCGAATCATTGGGCGGCTGTTTCATTTCGTAATAATGGTCGGGCAGCCCTTCAATTTGCTCAGCGGCAAAAACCGTGTACTGCTTGAGAAACGGAATCTTTTGTTCGACTTCGTCGCCGTTGTCGTCCGTGTCGGTCTTCTCAAACGTCGACGCATAAACGACCGGAGAGCCTTTTTCGCCTTTGCGAACGGAACCGCCGAGCGACTTCGCTTGCCGAAACGTAAGCCAGTAGGGCGAAACAAATCCTTGCTCTTCGGCCGATGCCCACAGCATCAGAATGTTGATACCGTTATACGGCTCGCCGTTGTGCCGTAGCGGCCTGCTGATTCGTCCCGCCGCGTGTTCCGCACTCCACGGCTTGAGCCAAGGGCGAATGCCGTTTTCCAACTGGCGGACAATCTTGTCCGTGACTTCCTGATAGATGTCTCTACGCGTTTTGGATGAAGTTTTGGTTGCGGTTGCCATGCCATGATCTCCTTGTAAATGAAATTGAGAAGAGCCCTCGCTCTTTTTGAGAGCAGGGCGGCAAAAAACGCCGCAGGCAGCAGGGGGAGATGAGTCAAGGCCACGCGATGTGGAAGGGGCCCGTCTGCACAAACGCAGTGCGGAAGATGGGAAGGCGTCCGCATCGCGTGCCGAAGGGAAGCCTTTACGCATCGGGGGAGTCAGTCCCCCAAGCCAAATCAGAAATCAGTTGCGCAGCGCCGCTTTAAGTTGTATGACCGACGTCATGGGCATGTGGGGAATGACACTGACGGAAAACGACGCGGCGTGCAATTGGATCGAATCGCTGTTCGACGTGACGCACTTGGAGTCACGTCTTCAGCACACGCTCAACGGCGACGTTCATGAAGAAGCAGCTGAGATCCGAGCGGCCGCTAACATGGTTCGAACGTTAATCGCCGCTGACATGTGGCCGAGTGATACTCGTCAGGAAATGGCCGAGCTTGCAAGCAGCCAGCTGCAGCGTATGTTGGACGAAAAAGTCTACACGAACTCACTATTGGTAGCCGAAATTCGACGTGAGATTCGACAGTTCGATGAGCGCCCGTGCGAACGATCGAGATAGGCTATGCGCCATCTTACATCTTATTGAGGTGCGAATGAAATCACGCTGAGGTTCGACAGGAACTGATAGTCCCTCGCATTGTGCGTCACTAGCGGAATTCCAAGTTGGACCGCAGTAGCGGCAATCCAGGCGTCCGCCGTTTCGAGGACGCGTCCTTTGGCTGAACTTTCCGCCTTCAGCCGGGCCCAGCAATCGCACAGCCGACGGTCAACTGGATAAATGACATACTGCTTTTCGATTTCTTGCATGAATCGATCACGGCGAGCTTGTCCCCAATTGCGAAGCTTCTGCCAAAGTAGCAACTCGGAGAGCGACATGAACGACATCACAAGCTGCTTACCGTCAAGTTCAGGAGCGTAGCTCGCGAATCGAGAATCGCCCTTGGCGTAAAACGAGACGACATCCGTATCGACAACGACGCGTTCCATCTATGGAGCCCTGCCTGAAACGTTTTCACTTCGAGTTTGCTTTAGGAAGAACAAGAAGTCGTCGGCTGATTCGTCTTCAGGCCAGATCGAGGCAACAGGCGTGTCCGCGTGAAATACGCCAACGTTTTGGTCAGCAGCAAGTTCGTCAATGTCGATTACATCAGGAAGCCGCGGCAATTGGCTCGTCTGTTGAGCCAAGAGTTCTAAAGCACGGACAAGAGCTTCCTGCTCGCTAGCGAACGCACCAGAAGCTACGGCACGTCGCAGGATCTCTTCGTATTCATTGGGTACATCAAGCGTCATATCAGCTCCTCACGTCAACGTTACCATGAATCGGATGTCAAAGCCAAGTGTTTTTTTACATCTGTATCGCGATGCTGCCGACGCCCTCAGTCGGCAGCGCGTCAATGAACTTACGAATTCGATGATTAAACGAATTCATGTTCCGGCAATTGGTTCAGTGCAGCGGCGATATGTTTGGCGATCAGCCGAGTCTCGCCATCTGTGCCGTAACTCTGAATCACCGATTCATTCGTCGTCGTACAATAGACATCTTCGAATTCACCGCGACCTGGACAACAGTCGTGACGAACGGAATAGGGCCCCGGATAGAGTTGTTGAAACTCTTCAAAGTGCACCGAAAACGAGTGTGGCACTAAATCATGCCAACCTGCCATGCGATTAAGGGCCGATGTCACGACGTTCGTAATCATTTCGCGAAGTTGCTCGGCGTCCCAGAAATAGGTCGAGATGATGTATCGCCCGTTGTTCATGCAGTTGACGTTGAAAGTCTCGTCGACACCGTCACTGCTCCGGCGGTAATCGTATGGTCCCGGAAATCGTTTCAGGAACCGTTGACGTTGTAGTTGTTGAAATATCATAGATCCTCCTTGAACTATGCCGATGCTGGACGTGCCGGCACCGGCGAATTGATTTCATGTTTTATGCGACGTCTCGCTCGAGATTCGAGTCGGTGCGAGCGGCTTGACGATCGGCGTCGTAGAGCTTGCGAATTCTGCTGTCGACAATATCCGCGACCTTGGCAATGAGTAGGGCATCGCTTAAGCCGAAGCTGCCGGTCGATTCGTAAGTCCCGTCGTCTTTCTTGTAGCTACGTTCCAAAGTGAATCCGTAGAAGACTTGGCCAGAATCGTTGACGTTCTTCCAGATTGCTGCCGTGATTGGGTAGATCTGAACGCGATCGATTGGGGTTGGTTTTGAGTTCGACATGATAAAGTTCCTTTCGTTTGGTTTTCGCCAAGCACCATTGCTCGGCTGATGCAAGCGACCCAACGCCCGGTTCTAGCGGCGAGTGCAACCGAAGCTCGGAGGATCCACGCAGTGGAAACCGTGCTGCAGAGTTGCCGAACGCAGTGAGGGAACACTCGTTGCGGCCGGGCGATAGCCTGCATCAACAGCCGGAGATGTGACTTGGAGTCCAACCGAAAGGCAGAATGTGAACGGACCGACCACTAAAAGATTCAGGATCGAACCTTCTGAGATTCACGGTGCTCATGAAACGCACGATTAATAATTCGTCGGATCAATTTGGGATCGTACTGGCGATAAACGGGAATTCGGATCAGCAGCACACCGGCAACCTCGCATGCCTGTTCCACAAACCGGTCGCGGTTTTGTCGATGCCGCAGTTCGTGGCTACGATCGTCCAGCTCGATCACCGCCTTGATTCGAAACGTCTTCGGCGACGCGAGCACGAAATCAAATCGCTTCAGCCGGATTCTACGCCCGGTCGCCTTGTCCCATTGGTCATCTGGAACTTTCAGCACCGACGTCATCGGCACTTGCACAC
>JAGQPC010000421.1 GCA_020426925.1 Planctomycetales bacterium
CGCGCTGGTTGATCAGGCATTTGTCATCCGTGAAAACGAATTCGATTGGGTCTTCGAGCGTCAGAATGTGTTTTCGGTAGGTTCGATTGATCCAATTCAGCATGGACGCGATCGTCGTACTTTTTCCAGACCCCGTTACGCCTGCCAACAAGACCATCCCTTGGTCAAACTTGCACAGATCGACGATACTTGGTGGCAGGAACAGTCCTTCGAAGTCAGGAATCCAGTTGTTAATCCGCCGTGCAACGAGCCCGATCTGGCCCAGCTGCTGGAGCATGTTCACACGGAAACGCCAGGTCACGCCATCGACGTCGCACGTGTAGGCAAAGTCGGCACCTCCGTCTTCATCAAAGATTCGCCGGTTGCGTTCATTGAGCATCGGAAATAGTAATCGGACCATTTCCTCCGCTTCGATCGGCGGCCGGTTGAGCGGGCGCAAAGTTCCTCTGACTCGCACATAAGGCGGTTTGCCAACCTTTAGGTGCAGGTCGCTTCCTTCCAGCTTGACGCAAGCGCGAAAGATCTTGTCGACCTCAAGCTCTTCCTTTTTGCCCGCGTACCTTTCGATGTCTTGCGATACTGTGTCCGATGTCACTGTCTATCGATGCTCCGTAGGAAGTAACGTTAAGTCCTCACGGGGATACCGCGGTCGGCCATGATTTGTTTTGTTTCCGCAATCGTGAACTCGCCAAAGTGGAAAATGCTCGCCGCAAGCGCCGCGTCAGCTTTACCAATTTCGATAGCGTCCGCCAAATGATTCGGATGGCCAGCGCCGCCACTCGCCACAACGGGAATCGAGACGGCCTCGCTCACCGCTGCAGTGATTTCGAGATCGTAACCGTCTTTGGTTCCGTCACAATCCATGCTAGTTAAGACAATTTCGCCTGCACCAAGATCCTCAACGGTTTGAGCCCATTCGACGGCTTCCAGCCCCGTTGGCAAGCGTCCGCCGTTGATGTGCACTTCCCAAACTTCACGACCATCTTTTTGAACACGTTTGGGGTCGATGTTAACGACGATGCACTGGCTGCCAAAACGCTCCGCTGCTTCACGCACAAAATCCGGGTTCTTGCACGCGGTCGAGTTGATCGAAACCTTGTCGGTCCCCGCGTTCAGCAGCGAGCGGATGTCTTCGATGGTGCGGATTCCACCGCCAACGGTCAGCGGCATAAAGATCTGCTCCGCCGTGCGCTGCACAACGTCCAAAATGATGTCGCGTTCCTCGTGACTGGCGGTAATGTCCAAGAATACAAGCTCGTCGGCGCCCTCTTTTTCATATCGCGAGGCAACCTGCACGGGATCTCCCGCGTCGCGCAAATTCACGAAGTTCGTTCCTTTGACGACCCGACCTTGGTTGACGTCGAGACAAGGGATTATGCGCTTGGCCAACATGACAGCGACCGAATGAGCCTAAGTTTAAGTGACTGTTCCGTTTAGGCGGACGAGAAATCGCCTATTTGAGCAAACTACTACTGTAAACTTCGCGTAGAACTGGGTCAACGGTCGCCGTCCGTTGCACCTGCTTTCTGGGAGGTTACGCAGGTTGCCGCAACTTTACTCTCCCTGCGGGAGAGTCGTTGCGGAGCGGCGGAGAACGCAATGTCGACAACACATTCCGTGCAAGGCCCCCCGGAAATGAGCGACGCCAACCGGATTTCCGCTTGCGCCGACTTTAGCGGTTTTGAAGCATGCGACAGTTAGCGCCCGCAATCAGACACCCATTCGCCGGCTTTCGTAGTGGAAGTTGCCAAACTTCCTCCGTCTGGTCAGGGATCTTTAGCAAGATCCACTACAAGATTCAAAGCGAGCATTACCTGGCACTGAGCGATTGCGTTTCGACGAAGTTCCGCCAGTTTGCAAACCAAGGGTAGCGCCGTATTATTCGGTGTCTAAATAGTTGAGCATTATCGAGTTAAGCATGAATTCCAGTAGCGACGATGGGTCGTCGACCGTCAAACCACCACCCAAAGTACTACTGTGGTCGATCAACGGGGCCGGCGAGCATTACACTGGCCCCGGCTCGTTCATGTACCGAATGTACTCGCTGGCGAGCAAAACGGATGTTTCCGTTTCTTTAGCTCATGGTTACCCGGACCAAACGCCTGAGGATCTATTTGCCGAACAGACCTATATCGGCGACTGGCGAGGGAAGTTCAAGTTCTTCAAGTTTCTCCATCAGTCGAAAAAATTTCTACAGCGAAACTATCACAAGCACGACGTAATGCACGCGCTCAACGGATTCCACACAACGGTGGGTCCTGCTGGTGTTGCTCAGCGGCTTGGTCTTCCAGTGGTCCTGTTTGTCACGAACCATCGAGAAGAATTCGTCGACAAGGGGGGCGTCCGAGGACTGTTGGGCCTGCCTGCAAAACGACGCCGAATCATCCGAGAGCTTTCGGCGCTCGTGTCGATGAGCACCGATATTTATGAAGAACTGCGTGAATACAACGTCCTGCGAAAGAACATCGCTCGGATTCCGATGGGCGTGAACGTTGAGCGATTTTCGCCGTGCTCGGTCGAAAGAAAAGCGGAGCTTCGTCGCGAGCTCGGCATCACGGACAGACCGACTGTTCTGATCGCCGGCGCCATGGTCCGTCGCAAGCGTCCTCTGTTGGTAGCACAGGCAATCGAAGAAGCGAATCGCACCGGGACCGAATGTCAAGCGTACCTCGTCGGTCCTCACGACCGAGAACCAGACTACGCCGAGGAAATAAAATCGTATATCGCAGACCGGAACTTGACTGAGTTCGTGAAGCTAGTTCACTTCACACCAAACATCGAGCAATACCATCAGGCTTCCGATCTGTTCATTTTGCCTTCGGAACAAGAAGGCATGCCCGCGGCAATGGTCGAGGCAATGGCGTGTGGAGTCCCTCCAGTTGGCACGGCGATCTCTGGTGTTAACGATCTGATTGACGATGGAGTCAACGGCCGCATCGTCGAACCGACAGCGGAATCGTGCGCCGACGCGTTCAAGTTTTATTTCAATACGCCTGGGCGACTTGCCGAACACGGCAAGCTCTGCCGCGACCTAGTCATCCAGCGGTACGGTGCAGAAGCAGTTTTGGCCGCTCACCTCAATCTGTTCCACATCATTCTCGACGGCGGCGATCCGTGCGACGCGTCGATCCTGCCGGAGATGGAGTAGCAACGCATGAGTCAAGTGATTGATCAAACCGTGAATGAGGTGCTGGAACAGCACCGAGGCAAACGAGCCTTTCGCGTTCCAATGCACGATTCGGAAGGGGTCGATTTTGGAAACAACGGTGACGATCTGATTCAGTTCGGTGGCGAGTTGCTACTTTCGAAGTATGACATTGCTCCGTGCGATGATCGAGCCAGTGCGGACTTGCACATCATCCGCGGAAACGGGGCAATGATCCAGGCTTACAAGATGGCTCGCCGAGTATTCGAACACGCGTGGAACGACTATCCCGACACGCCGCTGCTGATGCTGCCAGCAACGTTCCATTATCCGGGTGCAGACTTCTTCGGAGGACTGAAGAAACGATCGGCACCAGTCACTCTGTTTTGCCGAGAGAAATACAGCTTCGAACATCTACAAAACGAAAACACAATTCCAGAAGGTTGTTCCGTCGGCCTTGGCCATGACACGGCATTCCAGTTAAAAGACGATCCGATCGTACAGAACTATTTGGGGCGTGAGGGCAAGCACGTCCTGATGGTCGAACGCAACGACTTCGAACATCCGTCGAAAAATCAAGCTGTTTGGAGCAACGCCGGCAGTTCTCCGAAGCTATCTGTCTTCAGCAAGGTTCCGCCGATATTTAAAAAACCGTTTTACCCGATTCGCTCGATGCTTCGCCGCAGGAAGCAGACTCCGTTTCGCGCGTTTTGCGAACGCAAGCTGCAAGAAGATCACGCCGAATTCGCAAAGTTGCCACGAATCTTTGCCGACGTCAGCGACCGAACGGTCTGCAATTTCGAAGGCTTTTGCGAGCAAATCGCGACGGCGGCGGTCGTGTTCTCGACTCGACTGCATGTCGGCATCTATGCCGCGATGCTAGGCAAACCTACGTACGTGTTCGAAGGACCGTACCACAAGATCCGAGCGATCTACGAACACAGCATGGCCGACATGGACCACGTGCGTTTTGTGTCTCGCGAACAGTATCTCTAGTTCGCTGACTGTCTGGCCGAAAACGACGCACACTATTCATTTTCTGACCACGCACTGAACGCGAATACAAGATCGGCCGAGTCGAAATCGCCGTCGCCGTTCCAATCTCCTTCTTCGAACGTCGCATTCTGGTACACACCGTCTTCGTACTTTGCTGATTGAAAAACAGCGACCAAGTCCGACGAATCGAAAACGCCGTCGTCGTTCACATCACCGGCAACTCGTTGTTCGTACCATTGGGAGCCAATCGCCAAATCGGTGTCTCCGTCCCCGTCGATGTCTCCAAGTCCAGCTGCCTTTGGAAAATCAAGGCGAATGAGTTGAGCGTCCTGCAATTGCCCGTCAACGTTGCGCATCCAATATTCCCCATCAATAACATCGAGAAATCCGTCATTGTCGAAGTCGGCGACACGTAGACTTGGAATAAACGCTTGGCTTCCTCGCAACAACTCTTGCTTCAGTTCGAATCGTTGCTTCACTGGATCCCAGCGATAAACGACAACATTGGATTGTCGACTCTGCAATCGGAGTGTAACGATGTCCTCAAATCCATCCCGATTCAGGTCTAAATTAGTTGTTGCAAATTCCAGCATCACATCTTCGCGGAATTGTGCAAATTGTTCGCCGCCACCGAGATTCTCCTGGCGTAAAGATACAGGTTCATCGACATACGCCTGGACAAGTAAATCTTGATCACCGTCATGGTCAAAATCACACGGATAGATCTTTCCGAAGCCTCCATCCTGCAGCTCGTCAACCACGGTGCTATCTTCCGAGAACCCACCACCAGGCAACTGCTCGTGCCAGGATATCTGTTTCGTGTCCACGACCAACGCGTCCAGCCGTCCGTCTGAGTTCATATCAGTGAGCAACGCGTCCCTAGGTACGTCAAGCACTCTTGTGAACTCACCATTGCCGTCATTTTGCAGCCACCCTTCGATGACTGTGTCAATGCTAACCGTATTATCGAGCAGCTTTTTCCACACAATATCCAGACTCCCATCACCGTTGACATCAACTGCTTCGATGGCGAGATCGAAAAACGCCTGGAATATCTGCACGTCAACGTACGGCGGCTCGCCGATGTCGCGAGGTGCCATGAGCGTTCCATCAACGTTTTCGAGCAACTGCACAGTTGCTCCGCAGATCTTGTAATCGGTGGGACAATCGAGCCTTCGTCGGAGCGCAGCTGATATGACGTCCAGGTCGCCATCAGCATCGATGTCTACAACAACACTACTGGCAGGGGACCATCTCATTTCGCTAAACGCGATGTCGAGTCGAGACAGATCGTTATAGACGAGGCCGATGTTGCCGAAGTCATCGCCGTATAGAAAATCGAGCTTTCCGTCACCGTTTACGTCGACGATTGAGTTATGACTGTTCTTGATGGCCAATTCAGCCGATGTGGCTGACTCGCCGTTCCAAACGTAGAGTTCGGTGTGTGGAATACTTCGGCCAAGAAAGTCGTCTTCGATCGGAATTCCGTAAGTTCCAACGACGTCGATCAGCCCATCTTGGTTGAAGTCCACCAAGTCAAAATCATACAGACCATATTCCGCGGGCGTGACAATGTCGACGTACGGAACAAAACTAGTTCCGTCATTTTCACTGCGCAAGACACTTATCGTCGTGCTTCTTCCGAGTGCCATGTCGTCGCGCCCATCGTTGTCAAAATCAAAAACGTCTAATCCGTAGAAGTTGGCTTCGAACCTCGCGACTCGACTTACCGACGCGTCGGCGAAATCATAAATCGAAACG
>JAGQPC010000422.1 GCA_020426925.1 Planctomycetales bacterium
GCAACACCCGGACCATATTGTGGATCGGCGAGCGCCGCTTCCAAAAACGCATCGTAGTACGATTCAAAGTTTCCGACGTCGTACCGCTTTTCGCCGGGAGCAAGCTGCACACCAAGGATTCGGCCGCCTTCGCGAATCGACAATCGCAGCGCGTCGGTAAGCTGGATTTCGTTTCCTTTGCCAGGTTTCGTTCTCGCCAATCGATCGAAGATGGACGGTCGGCAGATGTATCTAGCCGCAACCGCAAGATTGCTGGGAGCTTGATCAACGGATGGTTTTTCTACTAAATCTTCCAGTTCGAAGACTTCTCCGATATTTCCTTTCGGCTGCGCGATTCCGTAGTGGATTACTTCTTCTCGCGGGACTTTCTGAAAAGCAATGACGGCGTCGACGCCTTCGCGATCGAAGTGATTGATCATGCGATCACAAACGTCCGACCGGTTATTGAGCCCGATCAACGAATCGCCGAGCGCAATCAGAAACGGACGATGGCCGACAAACGGCTTCGCACATAGCACAGCGTGACCGAGCCCCAGTTGCTGCCGTTGGCGAGTGTAAAAGTACTCAATTTGTTCTCGTTCGAAATCCAAATCGGCCAGCAAATCCTCCTTGCCCGATTCACGCAAATGGTTAACAAGCTCTGTGTCGATGTCAAAATGATTCTCGATCGCGGTCTTGCCGGGACCTGTAACAAACAGCATTTCTCGGATGCCAGATATCGCCAGCTCTTGCACAACGTGCTGCACCGTCGGCTTTCTACCAAGCGGCAACATCTCTTTGGGTTGACTTTTGGTCAACGGCAGCAGACGAGTTCCTCGTCCAGCAACTGGGACAACAGCGACGGTTACAGGCATGACACGTTTGGGCTTAAGGAGAATGGCGATTGAACGTCGAAATCTGCTTCAATCTTAGCTGCGATTGCCATACGCAACTAGCGGAACTCGTTTTGTGGATGGCTTGCGCAAAGAACCGCGAACTTCCGTAGGGGCGGCTGACATTGGAATACAAGCGACTACGCGGGGCTCAGCCGTGATTCACGCGTCATTTCGTTAACGACGGCTGCCAACACGCCGTCATGCTGTTCAAGCAGTGCTCGCTGGCGTTCGGAGCCTCCAGGTTGCTTCACGATCTCTGGTAGCGTCAATAAATAATCTTTGCATGCTAAGTCAGTTGCCGTATCACCCAAGATCGAAACCAGTCGCTCAACTTCGTCGGCCACCGAATTGACCTTGTATGTGTACGAATTAACCAAATTAGCATGACGACCGAAACGGCAAGCTCGCCATTTGTTCTGCCGTACCATCATCGGGTGACAATCATGTTGGTACGTACCTTCGTCGATTTCGTTCGAGAGATACTGAACAAGCGACTGAATCAGCGCCGTCAGTGCCAACACTTCATCCAAGCTGCTCGGCATATCACAGACTCGCACTTCAACCGTACCGAATCCATGGTGTGGCCGCACGTCCCACCAGATCTCACGAATTGTATTGATGAAACCGGTATCGACCAAGTGATTGATCAGCCAAACGTATTCGCTCCAATTCCTCATTAGGGTAGGCAATCCCGCTGTCGGCAAGCCTTCCATGATCTTTGACCGGTACGATTCCAATCCTGTGTCACGCCGCTCCCAAAACGGACTGCTGCAACTGATGGCCAACAGCGTCGGCAAATGTTGCATGATCCGATCACATATCATCACCGCTTTGTCACCCGAATCGACACCGATGTGTACGTGCAGCCCAAACGTAATCAGGCGGCGTGCCATGTCTTGCAGAAGTTGTACGAGATCTTCATAGCGTTGGCTTGGAGAGACCTTTTGCTCTTGCCAGTGACACGTTGGGTGTGTCGCTCCCCACCACAGTTTTAGGCCAAGGTCATCGCAAACCGATTCGACCTTGGAAACCGATGAACGAAGATCGGCTTCTACCTCGCCGACGTTCTTGCAGACACCGGTGTTGATTTCAACGTAGCATTGCATCAATTCCGGCTTCACGTGATCCAGCATTTTGGGCGGCAGTTTGCCCAGCACTTCCTGGACGGAGCTAGACAACGCTCCAGTTTCGACATGGCAAAGCCCCAGTTCCAGCTCGACGCCGATACTCGGGTACGCATTACTGCTAAATGTTATCTTACCCATGGAATGTAGTCCGATTTGCTAGTCGATGTTTCCCATCGCGCTCTCAATCATTGAGTTCGCCATCAACCGCACGCCGATGCGAATCGCGTCTTCGTCCACATCAAATAGCGTTGTATGAAGTCCTTGGCCACCTCGGTTCGTTGATGCGCAACCGAGCCTGGCCATGCAGCCAGGAATTCGCTGAAGGTAGAACGCGAAATCTTCGCTTCCCATACTTGGACGATCAATTTTCACAATCGATTCGCTGCCAAGTATTCGCGTTGCAACTTTCCGAACGATCTCCGTTTCCCTGCGGTGGTTGTCGACAGGCGGAGCGCTAATTCCGAACTCGATCGTAATGCTAGTTTCGGTTAGCGCGCCAATGCTTTGCGCAATCCGGTGCAGATGCGCGACAGATATGTCACGAACTTTCGTCGACAGAGTCCGCAAGGATCCGCGGAGCGTGAGCGTTTCCGGAATAACGTTGAAGCTGTGACCACCACTGATCTGCCCGATCGACAACACGACAGATTCTTGGCTGTCCGTCACTCGAGGCACGTGGAGATACATCGCGTGAATGAGGTCGGCCGCGGCACCGATCGGATCCTTGGCCAGGTGCGGGCGAGCTCCGTGGCCTCCGGTCCCACGAATTGTAATGGAAAACTCGTCACAACTTGCTGTCAGTACGCCTCGACGCAGGCCTACTTGGCCGATTTGCAGCGATGGATCGACATGCACAGAAAATATTGCATCCACGTCGTCGATCACACCGTCAGTGATGAGCTCGCTGGCTCCGTGGCACGTCTCCTCTGCCGGCTGAAGTATTCCTCTCGCTGCAAACGGCGCTGGAAACGCCGCTGAAGGTATGTCATGTAGAACAAGCATTGTCCCGGCGGCAATCGCAGTGTGGACGTCGTGGCCACAAGCGTGCATGATCCCATCACATTGGCTTCGGTAGGCAACGTCCTTTTCGTCGTGAATCCGAAGCGCGTCGATGTCACCACGAACCGCAATTCGACGGAGCGACGAGTCTTCATCAGAATCGGCGCCACAGATGCAATCGGCGATCACACCACATCCGTTTGGACCTAGTTGCACATCGATTCCGGCATCACCTAGCAGCGTGTAAAGATGAAAGCTAGTTTGAGTCTCGAACCCTGAAGGTTCTGGAAACTGGTGCAGATGCCGCCGCAAATGGACCAGGTGGTCGAAGTGTCTTTCGACCAAATCGTCGATAGCACCTTGCCAGCTAACCATTTATCGAATCCGATTGCAACGTGAACGAAACATCGAAACTGGACGCGACGAGACCAGAAACCAGCACAGTAAACTGTTCCTGCAGTCGCCGCAACGGTATTTACGCAGCGGCCGATCGAAGAAGTGGGCTGGCTGGTCCCAAGTGTGCCGCCGAGCTTAGTCCAGGGGCACGACGCGTAAACGAGCAGTCATTCGCGACCAACTCCCTTGCGCGTCGAGCCAAAATCTGGTGAAAGACTTGCGATATCCAAGTCAATGAATTGCGAAATCGCTGAATGGATTGATGGGCAATCCGACGCGCGGCATTCCTATTGCGAATTAGCTTCCGAGTCGATCGGTTTTGACTGTTGGCGTTCCCGCTGAATGGCGTCATACACTTCTTGTCGGTGCACGGGAATGTCCGTCGGGGCATCGATGCCCAATCGGACTTTGTCACCTCGAACATCAACAACAGTGATAACAATGTCATCACCAATCATGATGCTTTCGTCACGATGGCGTGAAAGGACCAGCATTTTTGGCTCCTTCCTCTTCTACAACCACAAGCATGAGCCGGGGCGGAGGAATCAAACACATGGAGATTAGTCAACAATCGACCCCTGATTCTGCTTCCGGGAGGAATCATGGATCAAATACAAAAAACACAGCGCTCTGCTCAATCGCGCGAACGCATTTGCAAGCCGCTCGCCTGAGTCAAGAGTAACTATCGGAAACGTAGCTTACCTAGATTACGCCTAGAATCGGCCAGAGAGAAAATTTGGTAGCACGCTAGCGTGCTACGCGCTTTGACGCAGACGTTCCGACATTAACGCCATTGTTCGTTGATCGGCCTGATGTTGGTCATAGCGCAACTGACGGCACTTTCCTGACTTCGCATTCACAATGATTGGCAAATGCGAGTCAATCGTTAGCACTGCACCTTCGATTCGGACGGGCGCTAACAGCAAAACTTCCGATTCAGCGTCGAGCTTCAGTGATGTCGTCATTTCTTGATCAGCGGTGAACTCCGTGTCGGACAGTTCAACTACGGGAAACGCTACATCGGAGTTCGAAATCGACTGCAGCCAATAGAGATTTTCGTGCTTCGCGTCTGCAAGCAACAGCCACTGTCTGTCCTTGGGATAGTCGGGCATCCCCGCTTCGAAAACAAGCAGCTCGGCGGGCTGAAATTCGACTTTACCAAAGCGTAATGTGACTAGCTGCATGTCAGTTTCTCCGCGAAAAGCTTGCGACAACGAGATTCCAAGTCGTCATCGGAACTTATCGGCAAACACGAGCTTCGGCTGTAGCAATTCTGACGGTTGTGCGATGATTATCGAGGATCGGACACTCTCGCTGAGGCGGCAACCGCAATAACGCCAGACCAGCTTTGCAACCACCGAAGCACTCGTTCGCGTGCAGGCTCGTCGGCGTCGTCCTGTGAGACACTGCGCGATTCGCACGCTGTTCCATCTTCTATTGCCGTTTTTAACTTTGCAATGTTTTGCTTGGCTTCGTCGATAATCGTTTGCTGCTCTCGTTCAGTCAGTTCGTGACGGAGCAGCTGCACTTGCGTTTCCGTTCGCTCGCGAGTCAAAAAAACAAGAGTTCCGTTTTCGGCTTTGAGTAGCTTTCCGTTCAGGTATCCGCGTCGCAGCTCGTTGTGTCGGTTGAACTGGTAAACGCGATCTTGGCCGAAGAAAAAGCTGATCGAACCATCACGGCGAAAACCGACGACAACCGGTTCTTCCGTCGATTCGACTTCGTATTCAACGCGGTCTACCAACCCGGTAGCCTCGCGAATCAAATCTTCACGGTACGATTCTTCGCGTGCCATGCTAATACGACCTCAACGCAAACGGGACGAGTCGCGAGCTTTCGTCGATTAGTCGTGTTTCAAAAATCGGATGCACACAGGCGAGCCAACTTCGATCTGTGTTCCTGTTGCAGTTAACTCACCTGTATTTTGATCGATAGAAAACACGACGACCGAGTTGGTCGACTGGTTTTCGGCCAGCAAAAACTTACCAGTCGGATCGATTGCGAAATTGCGAGGCGTTTCACCCTGCGTGCTTTTGTTTTCAACGTACGTGAGCATGCCGCTGTTTTCATCAACGGAATAAACGACGATGCTGTGGTATCCTCGATTCGAACCGTACACGAACTTGCCGGTCGGGTGCACAAGAACCTCAGCTGTAGACATTCCGGCACGGTCTGTGATTCCGTCTGGCAGAGTAGAGATAGCCTGCAAAGTAGATAGCACGCCGCTTTCGGCATCGTACGAAAACGCGGTGACTGTTAACGAAAGTTCGTTGATTACGTATGCGAACTTGCCACTCGGGTGAAAGCTGAAATGGCGGGGACCGGAACCTGGCGGCAAGTCAACTCCTGCTGGAGAACTTGGACTTAAAGTCCCTGCGTTCGCATCGAAATCGTAGATCAAGATCTTGTCCAATCCGAGATCGGCGACAAAAGCATGCTTGTTGCCCGCGTCGACATTGATCGAATGGGCATGTGCGGCTTCCTGTCGCTGCTTGTTCGCGCTACTGCCGTTGTGTTGAACGAACGCAGTCCGCTGGCCCAAAGTTCCGTCGTCATTGATTTCGTGGACCGATGCGTTGCCTCCAGTGTAGTTCGCGGCCAAGACATATTTGCCAGAATGATCGACGACAATGTGGCACGGAGCAGCCCCACCAGACAGCACAGAATTAAGCGCCACGAGTTCGCCGTTTGCTTGGTTGATGCGAAACGCGTGGATCGCACCTGACTTGCGATCACCGTCGACATGATCGCCCGTTTCACTGACGGCGTATAAGTGGGTACCTTCCGGATTGATCGCAACAAACGAAGGGTGCTTCATTTCCGCGACCAGTTCTGCAGGCCCCAGGTTCCCACTGGTCGAATCAAACTCAGATAAGTAGATGCCTTTGCTTGACGGTCCTGAATATGTCCCAATGTAAACGTGAAAGTTTTCCGCCCTTACGCGGTTTGATTGGACGGTTAGCATAACGACGAAAAGCAACTGCAAAAGGAAAGGCAATGAGCGACGCATGGTTAAACCTCTTGAACAAAACCGAGGTAAACAGTCTATCTCGAACAAGACAAGTTTGGAAGTTTCTCCACGTTTAATTCCTTAGTCCACGCAAGCATTGCAGTCGCCGCTGCTCGGGGAATGCTAGTGTGTAAAGTTTACGGATCTGATTTGTGCAGAATTCACCCAATCGCTACACTCCCGCTCCCGCATTCGGACAGGCGATAACGACAACGCCAATTTACCAAGTCGACTAAGCAGAGCACATTGGCTCTCGTGCGCCGCAAAATCGTCGCCCCCGCAGACGAAGTTGCAGAATTGGCACGCCGCTCGCTTCTTGTCTGAATCTATCCTGACCCAAACTCTTACCGACGGAGCGGTAACTGTGTTGAACATCGATGAAAACATCATCTACGGCGGCACGTTCATGATTCACCTGTGCGGAATTGTTACAGTTTTCGCATCTCGCTATTGCCGCGATGACTGTCGCGCAATTTGGAACGGGCTTTTCTTTATGGCTCTACTATTAGTCGGTCTGATCACGCTGGTGTCGATATGGCACGAGAGCGGTCACTGGCTGGTTTCTAGCTCGACACTTGCCGTCATGGTTGTCGGTGCAACTTTGGAGTCCGGCAACACGTCCAGAGTATCCGCAATCTGAACGCAGCGTGCCACGCAGGCCTCAAAGCGGTTTCCTATAGCACGCAAT
>JAGQPC010000423.1 GCA_020426925.1 Planctomycetales bacterium
TCAGGAACCGGTTGATCGGATTCTTATCCTCAGAAGGGATTCGTCCGCGTATCAGTAACGCCATCAGAAATGGCCCTACGGTGATCGACAAAATCGCTGCGAAGAACATCGAGAACGTCTTCGTAAACGCCAGCGGCTTGAACAAGCGACCTTCCTGATCTTGCAGCGCAAACACCGGCAGAAAGCTGACCGTGATGACCAGTAGCGAGAAGAACAAAGAGGGCGCGACCTCCTTGGCCGCTTCGATCACCACGGTCGTACGATCTCGTTGCTCCTCGAGCGGTTTTAGTTGCTCATGTTCGATATGTTTATGCGCATTCTCGACCATGATGATCGCAGCATCGACCATCGCACCGATTGCAATGGCAATGCCACCGAGGCTCATGATGTTGGATGTCAAGCCGATAAATCGCATGGCACACAACGCCATCAAGACTGCCAGTGGCAAAATCAAGACAGCGACGAGAGCGCTCCGAAAGTGAAACAGGAATACAATGCAAACCAGGCTGACGATGATGCCTTCCTCGATTAGCTTTCCTTGCAGCGTCTCGACCGAGTGTTCGATTAGCTCCGAACGATCGTAGGTGATTTCTACTTCGACTCCTTCTGGTAAGGACGGAGCAACCGACTCGGCAAGCGTCTTTTTCACGCGTTGGAGCACATCATACGTGCTTTCGCCGTAGCGAACGACGACAATGCCACCGGCTGTATCTCCCATGCCGTTGTAGTCGACGACACCGCGACGGATGTCCGGGCCAAGCTGTACGTCACCAACGTCGCGCACACGAATCGGCGTACCATCCGGCAGAGCTCCGAGACTCACTTCCTCGATATCCTCGAGCGATGAAAAATACCCTCGGCCCCTGACCATGTATTCCCGGCCCGTGAATTCCAATACGCGGCCTCCAACTTCCTGATTGCTTCGCCGTATCGCCATCGCAACGTGGTTGATGGGGATTTTGTAGGCAAGCAATTTGTCGGGGTCGACTGTCACTTGATACTGCTTGACGTAACCGCCAACCGAAGCGACTTCGGCCACGCCTGGTACAGCCCGTAATTGGTATTGAACATTCCAATCTTGAAGGCTGCGCAGTTCTGCCAGATTGAGATTGCCCGTTTTGTCGACCAGCACATATTCCAGCGCCCATCCGACTCCTGTCGCATCTGGGCCTAACTCTGGCGCGACGCCATCCGGAAGTTTGCCAGACATTGCGCTTAGATATTCCAACACCCGGCTGCGCGCCCAGTATGGCTCGGTTCCGTCTTCAAAAATGACATAGACCAACGAGAAGCCAAAGAACGACGTTGCCCTGACGGCTTTGACTTTGGGCGCGGAAAGCAGTTGAGTCACAATCGGATAGGTGACCTGGTCTTCGACAATGTCGGGGCTGCGCGCCGACCATTTTGAATAGACGATCACCTGCACATCGGAAAGATCGGGAATGGCATCCAATGGCGTGTTCTTGATTGCCCAGATTCCGCTTGCCACAATTGCGACTATGAGCATGACAATGACAAGTCGGTTACGAGCGCTGTATTCGACGATTCGGGCGATCACGGAGAAAGTCCCTCGCGAAGTAAGGTGACGTTAGTGCGCATGGCCAATCATTTCTTTGTCACCTTTTGCTCCAGAACCCATGTCCATTCCGCCCATTCCGGGCATCGCGCCTCCACCTCCTGCACGCAGGCGGCTTTCCGAATCGAGCAGGAAATTCGCCGAAGTGACAACTTTATCGCCAGCCGCCAATCCATCGAGCACTTGAAAACGATTGCCAAACTTGAGTGGGCTGATGTGCACGGCCACTGGCTCGTAATGTTTGTCGCCCTTGACTCGGAATACGATGTCCTTTTCGCCGCTACGAATCACGGCCGCAGACTCGACCAACAACCCGGTTCCCATGTCGTGCTTGATTTCGACGTCGGCGAACATTCCGATCTTAATGCGACCGTCCTGATTCGAGAGTTCAACGCGAACATCCGTCGTGCGGGAGGATTCATCAAGAGAAGGTTGAACGAAAATAACCTTGCCCTCGAAAGCCTCATTGGGGAACGCGCTAATGTGGACGATTGCCGGTTGCCCCAATTCAACATGGGTCAATTCGTACTCATAGACTTTGGCTTGCACCCAGACCTTGGAAAGATCGGCGACTACGTACAGCATGTTGGCTGAAGTGATTCGTTGGCCAGGGAAAGCATTCTTTTCCAATACCGTTCCAGACAGCGGACTACGAAGCGTGAGGTACTTCGCGGGTTTGCCCGTTTGCTCCAACCGCTGAATTTCATCCTCCGGTATGTCGAGTAATCTTAATTTTTCGAGAGCAGAAGCCTGCAAAGAGCTTTCAAGTTGCGACCGCCTGTTCGCCGAAGCGAATTCGCGGGCCGAGATAAACTCTTCCTGAATCGAAACGAAGTCGGGGCTGTATATTGAAAGCAGCTTGGAATCTTTTTCGATTCTCTTACCTGTAAAGTCTACGAAGACATCTTTAACCCACCCATCGGTTTTAAGATACACATCGTTCACGCGAGTCTCGTCCGGCTGGACGATTCCGACCGTTTGAATGTTCATGTTGAGCGGCCCCGATTCGACGATGCCGACGGTGACACCTAACCGCTTAGCCAGCGCAGGGTCGATCATCACCGCTGCATGCGTCGATTGCGTTTCTTTGTCGGCGTCAGTTGATTCGCCCTTACCGCTCATGGTTTCCGAAGTCATTTCGCCACTTGTCTTCGACTCGTGCGACATCCCAGGCATATCCATGCTCTTCGCGCTGGTCATGCCGGGCATGTTCTCCATCGCTGACCGGTTGGCAAACCAGACGCCGCCGAACCATCCTCCAGCTCCAACCACAATGAGCGCAAACAGTACCAGGGGAACGCGAGAATAATCCTGTTTAGCCATCATCTTGAGTCCCTCGATTCGGATAGATCGGCAATGCCGATTCTAGCCGAGAACGGATCATCTCGTTTGTGCCAGGTTGGTGGTTCATAGTTCTTTTTGACTTTCATGTATGTAGATTGGGTGTGTCCCTGCGTCAGTATCGTGTGAAATGCTCGGACTTCGGCACGTTACACATTCGCATCAGGTGGGTCGGCGGAAACTCCTACCGGTAGGTGTTCCGGCATGTCCAGACGCGCCACACCGATTCGGTCGTCCGCCATGCCGTAGTAAACGTCGAACCTGTCGAGCGAGCCAAGATCGTCTCGGCGGTCGATACCAGTCGGGAAGACGACGTTGGCAATGGTCCCTCGGACTTCGTCCGGCGACTCCGGCGTCAGCACTGGCTCGGGCGACCGATAGCGAATCATGCGAGGGTGCTCGCTGGAGAGAATCATCACGCCGGCCGAATAACACAGATGGCTACTTTCGCTGTCCGGTTCCGCCACTTCGCTCACGCCGTGATAGACGATGAGCCAACCGTGCCGTGTGAGCACCGGCGGAGTGCCACTGCCGATCTTGAGCCTTTCCCACGGGGACACTGGAGCCGCCAGACGATGATGCGAATTGAACAAGCCCAAGTTTGTTTCCGCGCAGACGTTCGGTATCGGGCAGTAGGAAATCCAGATGC
>JAGQPC010000424.1 GCA_020426925.1 Planctomycetales bacterium
GAACGTCATCGATTAGAAGCGGAAAGTTAAAGCCGAGCTAAATCAGCCGCAACGAAAGTTGCCGCGAGTACAGCCGCTTTTTAACATCAGCTCGCGGCCACGCCTACCCACTCAAGTCGCTCGTAGTGGATCTTGCCAGCTAAAGCCCCCCTGGCACTATAGGCGAACGAGCGTGACTGAAAAAACAGACAGTAGGAAGTTTAGCAACTTCCAACTAGGTTGGCGCGAGATCTTAGGCGACAACATCGACAGAGCCGTGTTTTGCTCCGCGCAGATGATCGTCGGCAAACTCTGAATCACCGTAAGCGTAGCCCTCTTGCGTCATTGTCGCTTGAGCTTTCTGAATTTCGCGATTTGCCTGGGCTGCGACTTGTCGATCTTGACTGCTTGGTTCTGCCGGGGACAGAGCTGCGCGGCGAACAATCTGCATTTTTTGAATAGTCGCTTCAGGGTCGTCGCGAACAGGGCTTACGTCGATGCTCACATGGCCCCCGATGGCGTACTTGCGACCATCAGGCCCAGTTTGGAATTCGAAGTGCGGCCCACTGCGGGCGTAGGAACCAGCGGCTGCTTTGTGAGCGGCTTCGTGACTCCTAACTTCTCGATCTCTAGCCTTAAGTTTGTCGACCTGCTTTTCTTCTTGCGGAGTCAACTCGCTGCGAGTCGCCTTACGCGTTTCGTTGGTTTGCTCGACTTTTGATGGATCCAAGCGGCGCGAATCGTCTGCCGGTTCGCTAACGTTCGGCCGCGTGATGGCGTCACTGCCGTGAATGGAGGTTTGGCTCGCTTGAGGAATGCTTGAGATTCGAACGCCTGCAATTTGCATGTTCGTTGTTCCTGTTAGGCGTCGGCTGATTTACCAGGCGTGAGGCAGCCGCCACAACAATGATAGATCAGGCTGCGACGCGGGCTCAGGTAGATGCGGACATCCACATGTCGCTTTTCACAGTATCGATGGCATCAAAGATCTTCCGCTTGATATGGTCGAGCCGGTCGGCGTCGGTGACTTTACGATTGGAGCGGTCGGTAACGTAGAACACGTCGACAACCTGGTCGATGTACGTGCCGATCTTGGCGTGCGTCACGGACAGTTCGCATTCGAAGATAGCTCGAGATATCGCGTACAGCAGGCCGCCTCGATTGTGAGCGAAAACGTCAATAATCGTGGCGATGTCCGACGTTGAATTATCGATACTGACTTTTGTCGGCTGTACGGCGAACGTCCCAGGCTCGTGTGCGGTAGTGCCTTTCCACTTTTTGCGGAATGTCGGCTGCTTGAACTCTTTCACCTTAAGAGCTCTTTGTAGCGCGTTGCTGACGTCATCGAAGCGGACGTCAGGAGGGCAGCCGTTGAAGTCATCATCCAATACATAGAAGCGGTCAAGAACCAACCCGTCCGAGTTGGTGTGGATGTCCGCCGCAAGGATTTGCAAGCCCATGCTGGAAAGCGTTCCGGTTAATCGATAGAAAATCCCGGGAACCTTTCCCTCGAAAACAGCTGCGGAGTACTCAGAGACTTTTCGGTCTTCGATATACCGGCCCCACGCCATGACGTCTTCGGGTTCCAGACATTCGACTCGAGCCAAATCGTCGATCAACAAATCAACTGACGGTCCTTGCAAGTAAGAAAGTGGAAGCTCGTCGATTTGCCGAGCAATCCATGGGCTCGGCGCTGACGCGTTGGCAAGCAATTCCTGGCGGAGCGTGTCGACTCGATCAGACGCATCGGACACGGGATCGCCGGGATTTCTCAGATGACTTGCCATTTGCCTGTAAAGCCTACACAAAACTTCCTTCTTCCAGTCGTTGAAAACGCCCGGCCCAACGGCGGCGAAGTCGGCACAAGTCATGACGAAAAGCATTCGCAACAAACCGCGCGAACCGATCTCGATTGCGTGGTTTAGAATCAATTGTTCGTCGCTGGTGTCGCGGCGAAACGCTAAGTGAGACAGCATGAGATGGCGATGAACTAAGAACCGCAGCGTCTCGCTATCTTCTTCGTTGAGTCGCAGATGCTTTGCGACGTTAACGGCGATTCTAGCACCGATTTCGCTATGATCTTCTGGGAACCCTTTGCCGAGATCATGGACCAGGAGTGCTAGGTGTAGTATCGCTTTGTTGTTGATCTTGCGGTACGCGCGGCCCAACGTCGATTCGTCGTCAATGAAACTTGTAGCCGCTTCGACGGCGCGAATCGAATGTTCGTCAACCGTGTACTTGTGATACTCATTGAACTGTAACAAACAGTGGGCGTGGTCAAAACCGGGAATAAGACGATCGAGCACGCGAAGCTGTCTTAGCCGCCTGAGCGAACGGCCGAGCCCGTTTGGCTCTGACAGCAGCCGCATAAATTGGCTAATCGCATCGTCGTCAATTTCATTGGTTTGAATTTTTTCTCTCATCGCCCCTCGAATCGCTTCCCACGTAGGCGGGTCGATGCGGCGATCATAGCGGTTGGCAATTTCCATCATCCGGAGAATTGAACCCAAATTTGAAGTGACCTGTTTGCGTGCTGATCGAGTCGTGGTGATGTGGATCGGGCCGACCAGAATATTGTCGTCGGCTCGACTACTTACCGCGTAGCCCAAGAATGTCGAATGCCAACGAGAACGCCAGCGAGCATTTTCCACCAGATGAGCCGCCGCGTGGCGAACCGCTTCCGTGTGCTGAAAATACTCGCCCATAAATTGTTCGACAGGCAATAAGTTTTCCTCCCCTTGATAGCCAAATGCCTCCGCGATTCGTTGTTGTTCTGATTTGTGAAGCGTGTCACGAGCCGTTCCCGCCGCGAAGTGCAATTCGTTTCGCAGCCGCAGCAGGAAGTTGAGCGCCATTCGAATCTGGTTATAGTCGGTTTGTGTGATATGGCCGGCTCGACAAAGATGATCGGGATCAGCGAGTCCATACCGGAAGAAACCGACCCAACGCATCAACTGAATGTCTCGTAGGCCGCCGCGAGATCGCTTGACATTCGGCTCAAGAAGATGGACTGACTCGCCGTATTTATTTCGCTCTTCGATACGAGCCTCAACGACGCTTTTGATCAGCAATTGCGATTTGACGTAAGTCATGCGTCTGAACTTTTGCTTCAAACGCGCAAAAAGCTTGTCGCTGCCCGCGAGGAACTGGGCTTCAACGAGGCTCGAGCCAATGATCGGGTCTCGCTTCGACATCTGGCAGCATTGGCGAATCGTCCGCAAGCTAAAGCCCAAGTCAATCCCAACGTCCGAAAGGTCCTGAATCAGTCTGCTTGAAAGGGGCGCGACTTCGGTGAGCGTTCCTTGTTTGTGCAACAGCATCAAATCGACGTCGGAATAGGGCGCCATTTCTCGGCGCGCGTACCCTCCGTGCGGCACTAACGCGACTTTGTTCCTGATCGATGGATCGTTCGGATACAAATCGCTGATCGCCGCCTCAAAGATCTCGATGATCGCGTTGTCCAGGACGTCGGTGAAGTGATTGCAAACCTGAATTCCAGGAGAACCAGTTTGATGCTGCAGCTTGAGTTTTTCGCGCTCCGCCGCCAATGCCTCACGGGCTCGCTTCACGGGCTCGCGCAAACCCGGAGCCCGATGAGTGCTGCTAGATGTTTGGTCCGAGTGTGACATGAAGAATGTCCTGGGAACTTCAATAAGCCACGTATCTGTCTACCATACTTGCCCGACTGGCGGTTGATAAGGTGATCCAAAGCCGTTCATTTCATTTTAGGCCTCAGGCCGACAAGAATGCACCCACCTAAGAATGCGAGCGGCCTGCCTGAGCTGCTTTATCATTCGTCGACGGACTGGGACGTCAGGCGTGCCGAAAACTAGCAGCTTGGAACTCGGCGCCCCGCGCGATTCCAAGGCTAATGGCTGTTTTTATAGCAGGCGAGCAACTGGTGCGTGAATTCGAATTGGTCGGCACCACTTTTTTTGGCAAAGGATACATGCACTTAGCTCATAGTCCCGTCTTTAGGCGGCTTTACGCAGGACTACGAACAGAAACTTGCGCTGTCCAACCAAGCGTGCACGAACTGGGCGGCTAACACATGCCCGCTCCCTGCGCCTTCAAGTTCAAGTGAGCCGCCGCGCGTTTTCGATGTCGCGCTGCTTTCATTCGGTCGAGCCACGATTCGGTCCCGTCCGTGCGGCGATACTCTCGGTAGATCATCATGATTTCGGCGGCCAGACAAAATGTAGTCTTTCTACAAATTGCTTGCTGGGCCTCGTTTTCATAGCCATCCAGGATTTCGGAACAGACCGGATCGAGCTGCTGACCAAGCGTGATAGAAAAATCACGGCGGCTGTGCAGCGACTGGATCAACAGTGCGATTTCAAGGTAAATCGATGCACGGATGGACGGCTCCGCTCGGTCGAACAAGTAGATGTTTGGCTCGGGATCAAGCGTGACGAGCCGGTTGCCTTCGTTCAAAAACAGGTTCGCGCACGCGAAGTCGCCATGCACGTTGCAGATTGCTGCTCGACTAATTTCTTCGCGGACATGAGTTTGTACCGCCGAATTAGCAATGCGATTTACGATCGACTGACAGGACCACTGTCGACCCTCCAAATTGAGTTCTGCATGAATCCTTGCCAGAGCCGCACCGATTTGCCGCGCGACGCTGAGCTGGTCATTGCAACTTAATTCTGCAAACGCGGTTCGGAACGAACGCAATCCGGGAAGATGCTCCCAGGTGATCGTGGTCGAGTTAGCCGACAGGCCCCTAGGCTGTGGCGCTACGAACAGGCCACTCTCTTTTCCGATGCGATATAGCTGCCGGGCTTTTTCAAAATGCGAGGTCGCATCTCCGTCGTATCGAGCAACAAATTTCCCGTCTGCTGTCTCGATCGAGATTTTGCGAGTCGCGGAGGGCGTCATGCTTTCTCCGCGACGAGAATGAAGTTACGCGCCAAATTCGGCAACAACTGGCAACGCGTCATCACGCTCTCAATCGTCAACAGCAATGGCATCGGACCCCACACACGCCGCCGACCATAATACAAGTATCCATAACCAATCGCCTGCTTCACGCGAAAACCGTGCGCCTGCAACAGTTCAAACGATTCACGAAGTGACAACATCGGTTGAGCGTCCCATCCTCGCAGACTCTTCAGCGCGTTCATCGTTAGTCCGACTAAGCTGCTAGGATTCAAATGGAAGTTGCAGACAAGCCGCCCACTGCTTGCCAGGTTCTCATGCATCCATCGTAATGCCTCGGACCGCAGTTCTGGCTGCGCATTAAGGAAGAAACGGAAAGCCGTAATGACGTCAGGCTGAAACCCAAGATGGATTTCCCCCCGAGTCGCGTCGCCTACGAAGAACTCGGCGTCCGCAACATTCTGCCTCGCTTCAGAGATCATCGGTTCCGAAATATCAACGCCGACGGCTCTAGAAAACCGACTTTGCAAGTGCCCTAAGACTCGCCCCGTGCCACAGGCAAAATCGACCAGCGTCGCGTTTTCCGACAGCGACATTGGCGACAAAACGCTATCCAACACCTGCTGTTCCAGTCGCCAATATAATGCCTTTACATTGCGGGCCTCGTGAAATTGGTCGCTGTATGACCGCGGCTTGTCGGCAGACGTGTGACTATGACGATAGTCCGTGATGGCAGAGGTCATAGGAAGTTGCTTCAAGTTGTGTTTGCTTTACGTCGCCCATGACGTCAAATTGGGTATCCAGTTAGACTGTAGCATCATTCAAGCACATGGTGCTAACTGGAATGCTGCACGAATTGTACGCGAAATCCCCACTCAGCCGCGATTAAAAATGAAGCACAAGCGATCCATTTATATTGGTCGACTTTCTGTCCTCGCCACCCTTTTGGTCCTCGCCGGTTGCAATTCTGCAACACCGAAGCTTGAAACTGAGTCCGGCCAAGAAGCCGAGGTCAGCGACACCAACGTCGCAATACCCGAGCCAGCGGCGTCATCACCAGGCGCAGAATCGATTCATGCGGAAGAATCCACTGCATCGGTGGGTGACACTCCGCAAGAAATCGCAAGTCCCGACGATCTGGCCATTCCGCTGGAAGAATTGGATCCGCATGGTCCGTTTGCAAAAAGAGTCGAACGAGACACAACAGTTTGGAAGAGCGAAGTGCTCGCGCAACAGTACGAACGGGCGCTCGTCACATTATGGGATTCGCTTCTTGCCGAAGACCGAAAAGCGGATGGCGACAAGTTCGCGGTGTTGGCAAACGTTGAATTCGATTCGATTCGACTGGGCCAACAGATTTCAGAAGAGAAGTGGGCTCACGGAATCTCGGTCCGCACGTTCGGCGGCGAGCCAACTGAAACGAACAAAACCGACTGGGCCTCTAAAGTAAGCGACGTGAAATCGCAAGGCTTCGACTTGGTCCAATCGGAATGGCACCACGCGACGTTCGACCCCGAAACGGAAACAACCCCGGCTCGTTCGACCGTCAACATGACGCTCTACTTGGAACGCTCAGGTGGCGAAGGATCGCAACAAGCAGACGAGGCGGCTAACGCGAAGACACGAATCGTCGTCGACGGCAAACTGACGATTGAATGGAAGAGCCGTGCGTCGGAATCTGACATTCCGGTCCCAGCAACGGTCGACGCAACACAGATTCGCGTACTGACTCGTGAGGCGGCGCCCGCTTTTCGCCTCGTGAAAACCATCGAGCACACGGGCGACAACCGTTCAGGAGTCCAGCCTGTGCTCGTACACGACATAAACAGGGACGGCCATGCAGAAATCATGCTGGCCGGGAGCAACGAGTTGCTTGAAAACCATGGCAACTTCGAATTCACGACGCACACGCTTTGCAGCCACCCAGAGAAGATTTTCGAAACCGGAATCGTTGCCGACTTTAACGGAGACACGTTTGCAGACCTCATTGTTCCTGGTGCTCGCGGCGATCTATTGATGTATGCGGGCGATGGCGAACTCGGCTTTTCGGCAACTCCGACCGGTAAGGCTCGCGGAGGCGGACCGCTGCGGCAACCGCAAGTGATAACCGCTGGTGACATCGACAAAGATGGAGACCTCGATCTCTGGATCGCTCAGTACAAAATCTCCTACGTCGACGGACAGATGCCGACGCCTTACTACGATGCCAACGATGGGTTTCCTGCGTTTTTGCTGCTCAACGATGGAAGTGGCAAGTTCCAGCCGGCGACCGAAGAAGCGGGCCTAGCCGAAAAGAGGTATCGACGAACCTACGGAAGTTCGTTCGTCGACATCGATGAAAACGGGACCCTCGATTTGGTTGTCGTCAGCGATTTTTCCGGAGTCGATGTCTACACAAACGACGGCACTGGATACTTCACGGATGTCACGACGGACATGATCGACGAACGTCACCTATTTGGAATGTCCGCGACTTTTGCGGACTACAACATGGACGGGCGACTCGACTTTTTCGTGTCGGGCATGGCGTCCACGACGGCGAGACGACTCGAGTACATGCGACTCGGCCGAGAAGACCGACCCGACGTCCACCTCATGCGATCGAGGATGGGCTACGGAAATCGAATGTACGTCGCGGGCGAAAAAGGATTCTCTGAACCCTCATTCAAAGACACCGTTGCCAGAACCGGTTGGACGTGGGGCGCAACTTCGTTTGACTTCGACAACGATGGCGACAAAGACATCTTCGTCGCCAATGGCCATTCCAGCGGCGAATCGACAAAAGACCACTGTAGCCATTTTTGGTGTCATGACATCTACGACGGAACATCCAAACCAGATTTCTCGTTGGATGCGGTGTTCAAAGAATCGATGCAAGGATACTACGACCGATCCGAGTCTTGGGATGGCTATCAAAAGAACGTCTTGCTCATGAACGAAAGCGGACGGACTTTCCGCAGCATCGGATTCTTACTTGGTGTAGGCCAACAGTTCGACGGGCGAGCTGTCATCGGCGACGATCTCGATTCAGATGGCCGAGTCGATCTGCTGGTTGTTGAAGATCAATGGCGAGACGGGCAGAAGCTGCACATCTTTCGAAACGAATTGCCAACGGAAGGCCATTGGATCGGGTTCAAGCTCCGTGAATCGGGCAATGGCGTCTCGCCAATGGGAGCAATGGTCAGAGTGTTCCCAAAATCAGACGCAGACGACTCTAACCCGACGTCACAAGTGGCATGCGTTCTGTCAGGCGATTCGATACACGCTCAGCACGCGACGACCGTCCACTTCGGACTTGGAACTGTTGCGGAGATATCGCGAGCCGAAATTCGCTGGCCAAACGGTACAGTCCAAGTTATCGATGCTCCGCAGGTCGATCAGTATCACGTCTTTCAATTCTTAGCAGAATAGTGTTTGCATGATCTCGTGACCGAACGGATTCTCATCATCGGCGCGTCGGCCCGAGCAGCGGCGGCATCGGCGCTACGAGCCGGATTTCAAGTCGTGGCTGCCGACCTGTTTGCAGACGCTGACTTGCGACAGGCGGCCAACGCCGCGTTCAAGATCTCTGAGTATCCGGAGGGTTTTGAGCAGGTTCTCCGCTCCGCATCCTACGATCACTGGATGATCACGGGAGCGTTGGAAAACTACGCCAACCTGATCGACAAGTGGCGATCTGAATTTCCAAACTATCGAGGTTGCGACTCGATCGCGATTGCGAGCGTTCGTTCCAACGCATGGCAGCGAGTGCTTCAGGACCACGGTGTCTACATTCCGTGCGAGAAGCCAATCGATCCGTGCGATTCCGTTGTTCCAGACGGGTGGCTCTGCAAGCGACGTCGGTCCGCAGGAGGCATGCATGTGCTCCCGCCGTCAACGCAGATTCTGGAATCTCATGACGATTGCTACCTTCAAAAACAAATCGACGGCGAGCCAGTTTCGGCGACATTCGTTGCATCGGACGATAGCTGCTTTCTGCTAGGAACATGCGAACAACTGTTTGGCACTGAATGGAACGCCCCGTCGACGTTCGCGCACGTCGGAGCAATCGGTCCTTTGCACATTTCCGATTCCGTTAAGGACCGATGGCAAACAATTGGAGATCTGCTTGCCGAACGTTGCGGCCTGCGAGGTGTATTTGGGGTCGACGCAATTCAAAGAGCTGACGTGATCATTCCTATCGAAGTAAATCCGCGTTACCCATCGTCCGCGGAATTGTTCGACCGAGCGAATCCAACTCAATCGGTCGTTGCTTTGCACATTGCCGCCTGCACGAATCAGACGTTCGCCATCGATCAATCTCGAACGATTTCAATTCACGGCAAGGCGATAGTATGGGCGACGAGCCCGGTCGTTGTAACAGATGACCTGACTAGTTGCTGGCTGAAACGAGCATCCGAAGTCCGTGACTTCGCCGATATCCCCCAACCCACAACGATCGCAGCAGGCCAGCCCGTCATGACCATCTTTGCCACCGGTGAAACACCCGACGACGTAGCGCGAAAACTGCGAGCAGCCATCGCTAACCTCCGACTGGAAGGGATCAAGTAACCGCGACCGCAGAATCACCTCATTGCATGACAATTTCAATCGGGGCTCCGCAGCCGTTAGTGCCGATTGCGCCGCTTGCAACGACTGGCATCCTGTCGTCACCGACCGAAGTGTCCATTCAAGACCTTTTCTAATTTGCGTAATCGTTAACTATTGCGCACAGTTAAGTGCTAACACCGAATTCTCGGTGGTTTTACTAAAGCGATGCAAGCTGCCTTGTGGCCGATTTGGACTCAGGGAAGTAAAATGAGCTGCACTGCGATACTTGTTCTCATCTTACAGGGTTGATCATGAAGTTCATGACCGCATTCGTGGCGATTTTGACTGCGTTCACCTCTGGTGTAACTGCACAGGAATGCTGTACGTCTTACCGGTTGGTGCCTCAAACCGTTTATGAGCAGCAACCGTGCACGGTTTATCGATTGAACTACGAAACCCAAGTCGTTGAACGGCCTGTCACGACATATCGCCCTGTCTGGGAGACCAAAACACAAACTCGCACTTACAAAGTCATGCGTCCGGTCTACGAAACGGAAACGCGAACCGAGGAATACACAGTCCTTCGACCAGTCTATGAAACTGAGTTCCGCGAAGAGACCGTTGAGCGAGTGACCTACGAAACCGAAACTCGCATGCGAGAAGAACGCCGCACCGTGATGCGTCCCGTGGACGAAACGTCCGAGCGAGAGGAACATCGAACGGTCCTGCGGCCTTATACGGAACGCCAGTACCGAGACGAAGTTGAAACTCGGCTGCGACCAGTCGTGACCACAGAAACGCAGCTTCAGGATCATGGAAGTTGGCAGGATTTTTGGAAATTCGAACCAAGAGTCTGCAAACGACTACGCTATCTCCCTGGTACTTGCTACTGTGATCAGTGCACCGGTCGTACCACTTATCGTCCGGGGCGGTTCCGATTTGTAGATGAAGTCCGCGGTGGGCGATACAGCGTGGAACGACAATATGTTCCGAATCTAGTCCCTCACGCAGTGCAGAGATTGCACTACGAGCCTGAAACGATCGTTACCAAGGTACCTGTCGACGTCACAAAGTACGAACCCGTTCGTGAAGTGCGTCGCGTCCCAGTGACTCAACGAAGATGGGTTGAAGAAGAGCAGCAGCGATTCGTTCCTGAAACCGTTCAGAAACCTGTCGTCCAACAGTACGTTCGCCGCGTTCCAGTCGAGAAAGTGACTTGGAAGCGAGAAGTCGTTCAGCGAAAAGTGCCCGTCCAACGAGTCCGCTATATCGAAGAAGTGCGCGAAGAAAGCATTCCGTACCGAGTCCAAAAATGGGTTCCAGAGCAAAAGGTCGAACGTGTCACTCGGCGAGTACCAACGTGGGAACGAGTCGAGCAAGTTCGTACCGTGCCGCGAACCGTCGTTTCGAAAGTGCCGCTTTCTTCTTCGCCGACGATTGCCGAAGGCCCGGGTGAACCGTCGATGACGCGGTCGGCTGGACCTTCGGAGACGACCGGCCGAACTAGCTCGCTGCGACCAATTATCGAAAAACAGAGCAGCGATCTTGGTATTGACCTCGATCCGCCTACGCCACCCGGCCGCTAACGTTCGACAACTCATCAGTAGTGCAAGTTGCTAGACTTCCTTCGCCGGTGGGTTGGCTTCGCAGGCGAGTCTCCTTCGTTGCGGATTTCGTTCTCGCCCGGGATCTTTAGCAAGATCCACTACAGCCTCTTGACTTGTCCCGCATTCAAGCCGTGCTCGCGCGGATGTGCGAGACTACGTGCTCTGATACACTCAACGACCAAACAGAACGCGTGCCGACGTGTCTTTGCTGGCAATGCAACGCCGGCCCGGTCGCTAGTCATTGCCGAAGTTAAATGTCAGCTCGAATCTTTATCCCTACAAGTGAAACATCAATGAACTCCTCCGATTTCGAGCAAACCATACTTCGCTATGTTGGCCGTTCGAACTACCAGCCCGTGAAGCCTCGAGTGATCCTGAAGAAGCTCGGCGTGCCCGACGATCTAAAAACCGAATTCAAACGAGCCCTGAAACAATTGGTCAAGAAAGGTCGGATCACGTACGGCAAAAATCATCTCGTGCTGCCCGTTAAGCCTGACAAGAACGCAGGGATCGTTGGAAAGTTTCGGCGGAACCGAGCGGGGTTTGGATTCGTGCGACCTGACGGAACTGCTACGTCCGCTGGACGCGGCGAGGACATTTTTATCCCGACCGACAAGACGGGCGACGCGGCCAACAACGACGTCGTTCGCATTCGCATGATGAAGCGCGGAGTGCGTAACGGTGAAATGCGGTACGCTGGTGAGGTCATTGAAGTTATTGAACGTGCGACTCACCAATTCGTCGGGCGTTATTTCGAAGAGGACGGCCGGGCATTTGTAGCCGTCGACGGCGGCGAGTTTGCGGCTCCAGTTTACGTTGGAGATCCTGGGGCGAAGAACGCACAGACGGACGACAAAGTCGTGATTGAAATGGTCCGCTTCCCGTCGGGGTCGCGAAGTGGCGAAGCGGTTGTCACCGACATTCTTGGAAAACGTGGTGATCCAGGCGTCGACACAATGTCGGTGATCGTCAGCCACGGCTTGCCACGCGATTTTCCAGACGACGCTCTGGAAGATGCGCGAGAGCAAGCCGACAACTTCGACGAATCCATTTCCGACGGACGTGTCGATTTGACCGCCCTGACCGTGATCACCATCGATCCGTTTGACGCTCGTGATTTCGACGATGCAATTTCTCTAGAGCGACTTGACAATGGACATTGGCGTTTGGGAGTGCATATCGCGGATGTGTCTCATTTTGTTCGCGCCGGCTCGCCGTTGGACAGAGAAGCTCGGGATCGCGCGACCAGCGTCTACCTGCCAGACATGGTGATCCCGATGATTCCAGAAATCATCTCGAACAACTTGGCCAGTCTGCAGCCAGACAAAGTGCGATACACGAAAACTGCGTTTATCGAATTCACCGCGGAAGGCATTCGAGTTGCAACTGATTTTTGCTCAGGGGCAATCCGCAGCAAACACCGTTTCAACTACGAAGAAATCGACGACTATCTGGCTAGTCCAAAACAGTGGCAGGAAAAGTTGCCGCCCGATGTGTTTGAGCTCGTCGGCAACATGCACAAGCTGGCGATGATCCAGCGAGAGCGTCGCTTGAACCGCGGCGCCATTGAG
>JAGQPC010000425.1 GCA_020426925.1 Planctomycetales bacterium
CTCTGATGCTGTCCGGCGCTTCGCGAATAAGATTTAATACTCTGCGTCGTTCTTCATTCATTTCCGTATATCCATTTCGGAATCCAAAATCATTTCGCTTCGATTGGTGATAGCCAAAGCGCGAGCGCCTCGTTAAAGCTCATAGTGGCTCCGTTTCCTTCTGCGCTTCTTGGCTTGTCGCGACATAGCCACTCTGAAGCCACTGGCGG
The DNA here is from genome assembly GCA_020426925.1 of Planctomycetales bacterium. Taxonomy (GTDB): domain Bacteria; phylum Planctomycetota; class Planctomycetia; order Pirellulales; family Pirellulaceae; genus JAGQPC01. The sequence continues at coordinate 210 of JAGQPC010000425.1, forward strand.
ATCCGCTTGTCGATCAACTCCACGAATCTTACACGTGCCTCATTGACGTCTGAGACGCGGATTCCGCTCTGGTCAACTCCCTGATCGACCCGATGACGTTGCGATACAAGCAGCAGCTTCTCATTCGTGTCAAACAAGTAAATATTCAGGACGGCTGCACCCGGTCGGATGCTTCCGCTTTCGGTTGCCGCAGGTTCGTCCCATTCGACGAATCTAACCAGGACCACATACCGGTTCCTCTCGAGCTGGCCATCCGCTCGCTTGAAGTCGAACTGGAAATAGCGTTTTGAGTCGTATTTCTGGGCAATCGGCGAAATCCAACGGTACATATCGTGGACTTCCATGTCGTGGAGGACAGACCACATGCTGCGTTCGTGCGGCAAACGATCATCAACCGCGTGCGATGGATCGGCAACGGACTTTACCGACATGACTATCGTGTTGTCGAGGGAAACTGCTGGAGACACACTTTGATTGGGACGTATTTCTGGCTGGTCATCCATTGAAGGTAGCCTGTTCGACATCGCCTGAGCCGTCGTCAACAACTGCGTGATTGCGGCGCGGTAGCGGCGCTCCATAATTCGTTCGTCGCTGAAATAGCTTGCACGCAACAACAGTGCCGGTATGCCGATCGCGAAAGCAATCCAGAAGTGTTTGAATCCAAGACGCGTCCTTGCTCCAGGCTTGCTGCTTGGTGCCGGAGCGGGCAGCGGAATCGATAGGAACTCGCCCACGGTTACCGAGTTGCTGGTGCGACCGGTCGGACCAAATGTTGGCCCGGTTAGCATATCGAATTCGTCGACTCCGACTACTTTCTTGGGCCGCACCGCGAGCGCTTCATCAGGAATCAGCGCGCGCAGCATTCGGCGGACGTAACGAGGGAGCAAGACAAAACACAAGATGAACACGATGAGTGCCACGCCCAGACCTCCGAAAAACCAAAGTGGGTCCTCTCGTGTAGCAGAGATCGCGATCGCCGAGAACGGTAGGCCGATCATCAGCAGGAACATCGCGAACGCCAACACCATGCGACGCCGTTGGAAGCTCCGACCTTTGCCGTAACACGTGTCGCACATCGGCGTCACGACTTCCGGAAGTCGTTCGACACTGGCGATGCCCAATCTTGTCGACGCAAGATAGATGCCACGTTCGGTTGTGGGTCCCTCGGCGTGGCACAGCGCGCAAACACTTGGCAGATCACTGACTTTCTCCGCCGAAATCTCAGGACGCGTTCCGGGAGATTCTTTGGACGTATCGTCTGCCGAGGGACTGGTAAGCCCGGTTCCGCAAGAAGGACACTTGCCACTCTTCCTGGGTGCAACGTTGATCTTGCACAGGGTGCAGCAAATGATATCCATGGCTCGTTACACTAAATTGATATGTTGCCTTCCCAACACCGAAGCTCGGGGTGACGAAGAGGGCGTTTCACTAACCACCTACTTTTCATTGCAGTAGCAATTTGGATGCCCACCTGCTCATCAGATTATATCAGTATCGCGCACGGCATTGCGCCTTGGAAGATCGGCGCCGACTCTGTGACGGTTTTCGAGAAGCAGCGTTGCTACAAGGATGGCCATGACGATGCTCAACAGCAACAGCGGGTGTTCTTCGACGAATGCTGAAGCAATGTCTTCCTCATGGAAGCGATGGAGGCCATGCCGAACGTCGTTGGCGCTGACAATCTCACCAGCCACGTCCGATGGAACTCGAAATACGGCATCACGGCTTGCAGGTTTGGCCGCAGCTTCGCGAAGGATGTCAGCGGCGTTTTGAGACTGCGGCTCTGCGGCCTCCGAATGGACGCACATCTCGACGGCGACAATCGCGATTAGAATTGAGAACGGCTTAGCAAAGTTCATGGTGACCTCGTTCCTTAACATAGAATCGATACGGCAGGCTACATGCTGCTGCCCGGCTACTGATTGAGCGACGTCCACATTGATTTGGGGGGTGGATTAGCTCGATTAGGCCGAGGATTGTCTCGCCCCCCAAATCGCGCGTTTCGAACGCTTAGTGGTTGACTAGAATAGGCCATCAACGCTCGCTGTAAGAGATGCGATACGAATGGTTGTCTAGACCGTTAGTCGTGCAGCAGCAAGACACTCTGGTCGTCACGTTGCCCATTCGCCAACTGCAGTGACTAAGGAAACTTGCGAGGATCGACGTCGTATGAATCGATTATCAAGAATTGAAGCATTGATTGCCACCATGAAGTCGGCGCATAACGCAGCAGATCGGTGGGACGCGATCCAAGAGCTCGTGGAATCTGGTGAGGGCTCCATTTCGGCGTTGGCACAGGAACTCGAGCAGAGCGCCCATCCTGCCGTCTACACGACAATTTCACTGATAGGGCGTCGCGGGGAAGGTGCCATTGCCACGCTCCAAAACAGAGCTCTGAAAGCCGACTTGGCTGCGGTTGATGCGCTGGCAGCGATCGGACAGGCAGCGGTTCCGAGCTTGACGAAACTTCAGGACGATCTTGAACTCGAGATGTCGGCGATGAGTCGCGAAGAGCGAGGCAATGTGCGACGACGTGCTGAGTTGGCACTTGGCGTCATCAATGGATCACTAGTGATCGCACAATCACAGTCTGGGTTTGTCGCATCAGGCGGCAATCAGAAACGTCGATCTCCAGACACCACACCAATTGCAGCACTGTTGTCCGCATTGAAGACCGAGCCCTATGAAACAATTGTGGCGATCCTAAGACGCGGGCCGGCCGCACTAGAAGCGGTCGACGCGGTTCGTGACTTCATTCTGAACGCATCCGATGAAGACTTCGGTTGGGATCAAGGGCAAACCTTAGAGAGTGCAAAACACAAGGCTGCGGAGTTCCTGTTTCAAATGCAGGATGCCGGTGCGGCCGCGTGGCTCGACTGCGTAAAGTCTGGCGCCGTTCCTCCGGTCGGCTGTACACACTTCGCTGGTCCCTGTCGCAATTCCGACTTGCATTCGTTTCTGCTTCTCGCCCTAAAAGAGCCTGGCAATCACGAAGCAACGCTTGACACCCTGACGCAATTTGACCCGTCGATGTTCGACGTCGGCGACCGTAAGATCTTGACTGAGGTCGCTTGCCACTGTCTGATCACCGCTGAGTTGGACCCGAGTTGTGTTGATATTAGCCTCGCGAGGCTGTGCTGGGGCGTCGGGCAGAATAGCGACCTTGCGGCGCTGATGCTGATTCGATTGGTTGATCCTTACGACAACGACATCGAGATTGGCATTTGCGGAACTAGCGACTGGAGAGATGGACATGTGGTGGCCGCATACTGGCTACTGGCAAGCATGGGGATTGACGCCCGGGAGCTGATCGCGCGAGTCGCAACCATCGCCCACTGCTCTCGCCGTGCAGTCCACGTGCGACTGATGGCTGTAGTCCTGCTCGCACGACTGGACGATCATTGGCCGCTGCCACAAATCATTTGCGAGACTGCGGATTTCGATGGCGCAGTTCGCAAGTCGTTCGAGTTGTTGAACCGACGACTCGGGGCAACCTGCGCCACAGAATTCGTCCAGGGCTTGCTGCAATGGATGCCACAATACGGCCAGCACAGTCACGTTCCTGACTTTGACGTGGAGTCTTGCCCGCGACGCGTGTCGACGCACGGGAAGCTCGTCCCATCGCCAGAATTCGTGGACGATTGGTTCTCGCGACGGGACTGGAACAATCCGTATGAGCTCGTCCAGGAGCTGCACGATCGGCAGATTGTCGACGCCAGTACTGCAATCGCAACGCTCGAAAGGGTCCTTGCGTCGCTCGTCGAAGGTCGCCCAGATAGGCAACTTGATGCTCTGGAGAGGGTCCACGAGGTGGTAAGTGTGCTCGACTCGGTTCGCCAACTTGGGCCGCAGGCCGTCGGCATGGCTGACTTGCTCACTCGGCTAAGCCGGCACGCAAATCTTGCGGTCGCAGTGCGTGCCAGAGAAACGCTACGAGCCGTTGACGAAATTAGCTACGACAGGTTGACCAACGAAATAGCGGAACAACCTCAACCCATCGAAATGCCGCTGCAACTTTACTATCAGCGGGATGAGCTGGCTGGGAACATTCGAGTCGTCCGAGGTGGAGTTCGTATTGGCGAAGGTCAACTCGAGTGGCATTGTGACGAGCAGACGAGGAACATGCTACCGACCGAGTTCGCGATGTCATTCGACTCAGCATGGTTCCTTTTCGACCCGTCGTCACTTGAAGCGAAGCACATCGACATTCGGATCGATCGCTCATCTTGCCAGGTTTCGTGGCGGGAGTTGTAACGCATACTGAGCGGCAAGTGCCGGCCCAGCGTGACGTTAAGAATCGATTACAAGAAGCTCCAGCAGATTGTTCTTTCGATGGCGCCCCCGGGACAAGCGACGTTCCGCTTTGTCGGTGAGATCGCTGTTCACCCCGTTTTTCGAAAGGGAAAGCTCAACATGGTGAGACCTCTCCGCAAGTGCGAAGTTTGCCGCGGCTGGATTGCTCCCGAGCGAGTCGCCACGATCCCCCGAAGCCGATTGTGCATTGAACATGCCCAGCGGATCGACTCCTTCGGTGGCGAGTTCAAGGTGCAGTTCTATCACGAGCGAATATCAAAAGCTGGTTCTCTGAAGGTGAATTATGGCGGAATCGTAACACGACTCGTTCGGAACCAACCGGCCATGGAACGGCTGATTGAGTGGTACGAGGCAGAAGCCTTCGGTAGCTTCCAACCAGCAGCTGAAGCAGCACTAAGATAAGTGCCTCGGGGCCGCTTGGCTCGATGTTTCGACTGTGTCGCCCTGACGTGACGCCAAGCTCATCGACCTTTTTGACTTGCCCTGACAAACTCCGTGGAGACGTTGTGCAGCTATATGTGTTCCGGCCCCATGCACGCTGCACCTGTTTTCTTCGTGCGTAGATAGCTGGCCAAAATGGCAAAGACGAACAAACCGCCCAACCCTACCTGGATTTTTATCCTCGGGAAGAAACAACAGGGCTACACCACTGATTTCAAACCAGATCGAAAGGCCTGAGGCCATCGTCAACGCGAACATCGCACTGAGATTCCGCCAGTGATTCCTGCGATTTTGGCACACCGGCATCGGGCCGTTCTTCCCCGTCCGCGTGGAAACCATCGTCCCAAGGCCGGATCGAGTTAACGTGGCAAACCGTTGGCGCGAAATCCCAGTCGAGGGGCACCACAAAGCACGCAAACCTTAAGCCTATCGCCTGATTCGGGTCGGTGAATTGGATAGCAGACCCATCAATTCACAGTTCATGGATTCTCGGCTGTTATGGACAATGTCGTCTCTGTGCTGAGGAAGCCCTCGACCGGCGGTATCGCAAGGTGCCATGGATCCCGGCCTTGGCCGATCGGGCGGCCTCGTCGCTCTGGAAAGCGGGCGTTTACACACGGGACACGCGTTTTCCTTCAACTCCGTTTCGGTCACCACCGTCGCACGAAATCGGCAGCTAGGCACGAATCGTGTTCCTGTTTGAGTCCTGATCATTCACAACGTTCAACAGCTCCTATTTGAGCTATTCCGCCATCGACATCCATGCGGTCACAACGACCCGGCATCAGGCGATTGACAAGCGACGGGGCCAACAAGAACGCAAAGCCGCCCGAGCCACGAAAAAGTGACGACGGTTCGTCATGGCGTATCCATCAACAGCTGCACCTGCGGATAGGCTCAGTAGTGGGTCGACAGGTCAACTCTCTTCGCGCTTTTCTTTCACGTTTGGATCCATCAAGCTTTCTCGCAGAACAGAATCGATATCGTCGGTATTAAACACTCCTTCGATCCTCCCAACAACATGCAGCTTGTCCATGTGTGTTTTCAAGACGATCACTGTCGGATAGCGCTGTATGTCCAGCGCCTTCGCAAGTTTTTCGCCTCCTTCATCGCGCGCCTCATCCACGAGCGCGGCAACAAAGTATGCCGAGTAGATTGCCAGTTCGGGGTCTTCAAGCCGCTGATGCATCGTTTTTGCAAATCCATTCACGTGATGATGTTTGCTGAACAGCAACAGCGTGTATTTGCCGTCGGCAAGCGCCTGAGTATACGCATCGAAGGCGCGATTCTCATAGGTGGTCAGATCCATAGGCTTGGGTGGTTGGGCTGTGATTCCTTTTTCTTCTGCCGACACTGGAGCGACCGACATAACGAAAATCGGCAAACCAACAAGACACAGACAAGCAAGCTTCGTTGTGCGAGTAGCCATTGCTGCTCTCCTTTGGGAGGATGATTGAAACAAGTGGTTGTTTCATAAAGAGCGAAGCGACATGACTTACTGGGGGGCGCAACGGGCCCAAAAAAATGCGTCGTCTGTCGACGGAGCACGTCGATGTGTAGAAAAGCTGTAGAATCAATCGCCTGTCAGGAGTTCGGCCCATCTAGGCGGCCGATTATGTTGGGTCAGTTCTCTGGTGAGTAGACGATTGAGAGTTGTCGCGCGCAGCCTACCCCCGATTCCATCACGAGTCACGCTTGTTACGGAGGTGTTTGAAATAGCCATTGCCAATTAGAATCGAGAGAAAGGAACTGGAGCGTTCATGAGCAACAACTTTTACAAGATCAACATCTCTTGCGTCATCTACAGCGTATGGCTGATTGTTCCACTTGGCTGCACGAATGCCAAACCGGCAAAGCCAAACAAGAACGTCCATGTTCCTCAGCGGCGGGACACAAAGGCTCGGATGGAAGCCCCTGTTCCTCAGGAAGCACGGCAGATCCTGGTCAAGCACTTGGCCGGTCATGGAATGG
>JAGQPC010000426.1 GCA_020426925.1 Planctomycetales bacterium
GAGCTAGGAGCTAGGAGCTAGGAAAAAGAAAAACCAAACATTGACGTGATCGGCTACACTGTCCTCGCGACTTTTTGCTCGACGCTCACAACTCGCCAATTTTTACTGTCCACTGACGACTGCCAACTCATTCCTATCGCCTAGCTCCTAGCCACTAGCTCCTTTTTTGTTTTCTGCCAACTGACGACTGCCAACTGCCAACTTTTTTCGTGCCCACCAAAACAAAACCTCGCCTGACGACCGCCGACGAACTGTTCGAGCAACCGGCTGACGGATACCGGTATGAATTGGTCGCTGGAGAACTACGCATGATGTCACCAGCCGGCGGACGCCACGGACGTATTGCATATCGAATTGCACAGATACTGGGTAACCATGTAGACGCCAACCAACTCGGTGTCGTCTTCGCGGCCGAAACGGGATTCAAAATCGAAGAAGATCCAGACACCGTTTTGGCTCCGGATGTCGCGTTCATAACGCAAAATCGCTACGAGCAGATCGAGGACGACACGGCCTACTTGCCGATTCCGCCTGACTTTGTCGGGGAAGTCACGTCGCCAAGCGACCGATTTAGCCGAGTCGAAAGTAAAGCGTTTGCTTGGCTCGACGCCGGCGTAAAACTGGTACTGCTGGTAGATCCGCAAACCGAGACCATCCACGCATATCGATCTCGAAATAACATCAACGTGTATCAAAGCTCCGAAACCATCGACTGCTCCGACGCCGTCGCTGGCTGGAACCTGGACGCCAATAAAGTTTTTAAGAGTTGACGAAGGAGTTGGCAGTGGGCAGTTAACAGTCGCCAGAAGACAGCATCGCCCGCCACTTTTTTCTGCCAACTGACGACTGCCAACTGCACACTCAGCTTTTTTTCTGCCAACTGCCAACTCATTCATTCCTGTCGCCTAGCTCCTAGCCACTAGCTCCTTTTGTTCGCAACTTCGTTGCGAACAAACCGCTCAACTTGCCGTAAAACCCAAATCAGCTATCAGTCGACCAGCCAGCAAAACCGCTTCCTCTGCCAACTGGCGACTGCCCACTGCCAACTTTTTCGCAAGCAAAACCGTCTCCATTTCCGCAAAAACGGCTAACATGAGAGTCAACACGAGTCGACAGTTTGCAGTCGTCAGTCGTCAGATTACAACAACCACCCCTCGTTCTGCCCCCTAACGACTGCCTCCTGTCCACTCAACTTTTTTTCTGCCCACTAACGACTGCCCACTGCCAACTCAACTTTTTACTTCGTTCTGCCAACTGCCTACTGCCAACTGCCAACTGACGACGGCCAACTCCTTCCCTAGCTCCTTCCCGCTATGTCCCAACTAACCGAATTCCAGCAAAACGAACTTCAATCCAACGGCATGATGGCCGAGATGAACCCGATGATGGCTGCCGGAGGCGTCGACATTTGGGGCATCGTCTCTCGCCGCAAATGGCTGCTCATTTTCGGATTGATCCTCGGCAGCGCCCTGGGCTACATCTACCTGCTGAACGCCGATCCCGTCTACGAATCGACCGGCCGGATCCTGGTCGAAACGAAAAAGCCAGTCCTGCCTGGTTTCGAAGCATTCGGTACAGTGGACGTTCGAGGCGAATCCAAGCACGCCATTATCATTACCAGCCCCCAACTGCTCTTCGACGCCTACACTGTTGGAAAGCTCGAAGAGCTTCCGACATTCAAATCGCTGCCGGACGATAGTGAACGCATGAAGTTCCTCTCGAACAGCCTATCGGTAATACCGGCGGACGAAGAAGGAAACGTTCTCGATATCAGCTTTCGATGTGGCAATTCCACCGATACACAAAAAGTCGTCGAGGGCGTGGTCCTTTCCTACAAGACATTTCTCGACAAGACCTACAAGGACGACAGCCAGGTCTCCGTCAATCTACTGGTCGCCGAACGAAATCGACTCGAAGAACAATTGGAACAGCTAACTACCGACTACAGAGCGTTCCAAGACACCGCACCGACACTTCTCCACGACGAACACGGCGAAAGCATCAGCCTGGCCGAAAAACACCAGCAAGACCACGACCGCCAGCGGATCCAAATCAGGCATCAGATTGCCGACATTAGTGCTGAACTTATCGCTATCCAGGAAGCTCTATCGAAGGACGAGCCGAATTTCGAATCGGTGCTGATATCGACCAGCGCTTATTCACAGCAATCGGCGATGGCGATGAACGAAGCGCGGCGAGAACAACTGATCAGCCAGCGGCTTATTCCCCTGCAGCTACAGCACGAGCAATTGACGTCACAATACGGTCCAAACCATCCGGAAGTAAAAGTCGTTGCAGCGCAACTCGCTCGCTTCAATGAACTTTACCCCGATCTGCAATCTGACAGCATCGTCCGTCGCTCCAACGACGAACTGAAAGAGTCGATCAAAGCGCTCGTCGGTTCACTGGAAAAGCAAAAGGCAAAGCTGGAAAGCGAAGCGGCACAACTGGACGAGCTGTATACACAAGCTGAAGCCGAAGCAAAAAGGCTTGCTAAAGCCAAAGAACAAGACCGTCATTTTCGTGAGGAAATAGCGAGGAACCGAGAAACACATGCGAAAATGATCGACGGGCTAACGCAACTAGGCCTCGCCAAGCACGACAGCTACCAAGGCTATAAGTACTCGCAGCTTGGTCCTCCTACAATGGGCCAAAAAGTTGCCCCGATGCCGCTGAAGATCTTGCCGATTTCCGGAATGCTTGGTGTGATGTGTGGATTCGGACTGGCCTACCTGATCGACATCTCCGACAAGGCATTCCGCACGCCGGACGAAGTCAGCCAAGTGATGCGACTGCCCGTCGTCGGGCACATCCCACTGATCGAAGTCGCAAAAGTCAAAACACTGCCAGGTTCAGAAATTACGCCGGTGATCGTTACCGTCCACAAACCCAAATCACCGCAGGCTGAGGCCTACCGAGCGGTGCGAACTGCGTTGTACTTCAACACTCGAGACCAAACGCACAAAGTAATTCAAGTTACCAGCCCCATGCCTGGCGACGGAAAGTCGACGCTCGCAGCCAATCTGGCCGTCACGATTGCACAGTCAGGCAAGTCGGTTCTGTTGATGGATGCGGACTTCAGACGCCCCACACTGCACAAGGTATTCGGTCTCGAAAAGCGGGAAGAAGGCCTAGCACCATTTGTAGTCGGCGCTGTGGACCTGGACGATGCGATCCAGACACTTCCAGAAACGCCAAATCTTTCGTTGTTGCCATGCGGCACACGACCGAGTAATCCCTCAGAACTGTTGTCATCCCAGGAGTTCGCAAACTGCCTGGAATTGTTCAAAGAGAAATTCGACTTCGTCATCGTCGACACTCCACCAGTTCTCGCCGTTTCTGATGGATGTGCCGTAGCCGCGCGCGTCGACGGAGTCATCCTAACATTCCGAATTCACAAGAGAGCGAAGCCTCTAGCGACAAGAGCGCGTGATGCCCTAAACAACATTGGAGCGAACGTCTTCGGACTGGTAGTCAACGGTGTCGACCAAGACGCTGGCGGCTACTATAGCCAGTATCGCTACGGGTATAGTGGCTACCGCTACGCGTACAACTACAAGTACGGCTACGGCTACGGTCAATATGGAACGTATGGGTCCGAGGCGGCCGAGTCAAAGGCGATTAATCAGTATTTTGATGAAGATATAACTGATTCGTCAGGGAGAGATCTCTCCAGTAGCCAACTCAAAGCTGCAGACGACCAACTCTGATTTTTTTCAAGTAGCTGCAGTTATCTCAACTAACTAATTTTGGGCGGTGACACGCACCAATCAACGATCTTCGCCAGTTTCGTACGCAATCTGCACGTGAAACTGGAGGCACACTAGGCAATCTAGCTTAGAGGGTAAGTATGGGCCAAAAGAACATAGCAGTAGTTGGATCGGGATACTGGGGAAAAAACCTTGTGCGCAATTTTGACGCGATCGGCTGCTTACACACAATTTGTGAACGCGATCAGGCTACTCGTGAACGATTTGATTCAGAATACCCCGATTGCAATGTTGAATCAGATTATTCTTCTGTCCTTAAGGACCACGACGTCCAAGCCGTCGCGATCGCTACGCCTGCGGAGACGCATGCAAAACTGGTTGAGCAAGCACTGCTTGCCGGCAAGGATGTATACGTCGAAAAACCACTTTGCCTCTCCGTAACCGAAGGCAGGAAACTAGTCGATCTTGCAAGCCGGCAAGGTTTGATACTCATGGTAGGACACCTCCTCTGGTATCACCCAGCCGTAATTGAATTAAAGAGACTAGTCACCAGCGGACAACTGGGAAGGATCCAGTATATATATTCCAACCGCCTTAACCTTGGGAAAATCCGTCGGGAAGAGAATATTCTTTGGTCATTTGCTCCGCATGACATATCAGTGATCCTCGGACTATTGAATGAAATGCCAAACAAAGTAGTGTCGCACGGAGGCAATTACCTACACGAGTCCATAGCTGACGTCACAATGAGTTCACTTTCCTTTCCCAGTGGTGTTAAGGCACACATCTTCGTTTCATGGCTACATCCGTTTAAGGAGCAGAAGCTTGTTGTCGTCGGGGACAGGCAAATGGCTGTATTCAACGACGTCAGCTCAACTCAAAAGCTTACGCTTTTTCCTCATAGCGTCGACTGGATAGACAATAGTCCAGTCGCCTGCCGAGCTGACGAAGTCGTCGTACCGCTGGAAATGTCCGAACCGCTACGCGCCGAATGCCAGCATTTCGTCGATTGTATCGAATCACGTTGTACACCGCGGACTGACGGCGAAGAAGGTCTACGGGTACTAACTGTTCTAGACCAGTGTCAAACGTCGCTACAATCGCGTAGATCCGACGATCACACACGAGGCCCGCTATCTAATGCTAGAACGGGTGTGTTCGTTCATGACACCTCGGTAATAGACCAAGACGTCGCTATTGGAAATGGAACCAAAATCTGGCACTTCACGCACGTGCTGGGTGATTCGACGATTGGGGATAACTGCAGCGTAGGGCAAAACGTTGTCATCGGACCGAACGTTCGTGTTGGGAATGGAGTAAAGATTCAGAATAACGTGTCAGTATACGAGGGAGTAACTCTCGAGGATGATGTATTCTGTGGTCCGTCAATGGTATTCACTAATGTACATAATCCGCGTAGCCACATTTCACGAATGCATGAAGTCCGGCCAACCTTGGTCAAACGAGGCGCAACGCTCGGGGCGAATTCGACAATCGTGTGCGGTGTCACAGTGAACGCGTACGCATTTGTAGGCGCTGGGGCAGTCGTGACAAAAGACGTCCCCGCCCACGCGTTAGTCGTCGGCAACCCAGCCCGTCAAATCGGGTGGATGTGTCAGTGTGGACTAAGGTTGTCGTTCGACAACGGGCGCTCATCCTGTAAATGTGGCAAATCGTACGTGCAAATTGACGAGACAACAATCAGCGCAGTAGAAGACGTCGAATCGCCGGACGTTGCGAACAAACAGCACTCAAC
>JAGQPC010000427.1 GCA_020426925.1 Planctomycetales bacterium
ATCCCGTCGTTTTCGTTTTTGAAGTGAAACGAAAACGCTGGGAGCGGCAAACGCGTCCGGCCTCATTGCGGGAGGTGCCTATGGTGAAGACTGAGCAGAAACAGCAGACCACTCATTTCGAATCGGAGTGCTTCGGCAACGACGTGATTGAATGGTCGATCGAAGAAATGCTGGGAAGTGGTGTGTTGGTCAAAGTAACGGCTTGGGTATTTCCTGACATGGGATTTGGCGCCGATGGCGTGCGCGTCAACGCTGCGATAACGGCTTGCCTCTGGCGGGCGGTTGTTTCGGTTCCAGGATTTTGTGAATCGTGGTGGTCGGTTCAAGGCCGTAGTAATGAGATCCTGTGGATCGCGACATGGGCGCTTCGCCGAGCCAGAGAACGTGGCAGCGATGTCGCACGGTTCTGTGTGTTGTTACCGACACCTGACGATAATGGTACTCCTGAAGAAGCACTGCGAATTGAAACGGAGAAACAAAAAGGTCGGCACTGGATTGTCATTTCCATGTGTGAAGAGGCGTCGTTGATTAACGCGTGCAATTGATAAATAACGGCCTGTTGTATTCGAAGTTCAGGACTGCAGTGGACAGTTCGTCTGCTTTTTATTTGTTCGACGCCGCAATAATTCTTCTTTCTTGCTGCGTGTCAAGGCGCAGCTTGTCGGCAAGGTACCTTGAACCAGCTTTGTTCCTGTCTGGCGAGTAGCACCACAAGCCGGTGCGAGTGAAGTTCGTTCAGCAGAACGGTCGGTACTTTGTTGTTGTGGGATTTGCCAAATTATTTTCGAGTGGGAAATGATCTAGACGTTGCCGGCGAACAGGTCATCCAACGGCGTCGTTTCAATTCGGTTGACTTCTTCGGAACGAACGTGCAAGAGTTTAGCATCGGCACTGGTGCTGTGCTCGAGTCAGATTATTGACTTGGGCTGTAGGCCACGCCGTTCACGCACACGCGATTTAGTTGCTTTGATTCTGCAGGGCTGCGATTGTAAGATGCAAGTGCAGCGTAGCTCAGTCTGCATTCACGCGGCATGTTGAGCCCGTTGCGCGTGTACTTTTCAGCCACAACGTTATTAGCGCCGTTCGAGACGAGAAATGACGCCCCACGATCTAGATGCCGTCCTTGACGAATTTAGTCGAGATTCTACTGAGAAAGACAAATTTCGTGATCGAGTGAGGGATTCATCCTATGGCAGCAACGAAGGCAACTGTGAAGAAGCGTTCGAGTCCCCATTCGACCACGCACTCGCGAGTGTTGGCACAACACTACGTCGAATGTACGCCAATGAGCCAGAAGGACCAACCGCCTGGGAGCTCATTTTCGATCATCAGAGCGAACCTGCAACTTCGATTGATCTGCTGTTGAAGCGGCTATCCGATGACTGCGAAGTGATCCGAAGTTTAAGCATCTACTTGCTTGGATATGAATTAGCGTCGGCGAGCGAATTGGCCCGAAGACGGATAGTTGCTGGCCTGGGAACCACGCTGTCGGACAGCTCTCCGCTTGTGCGGTCGGCTGCTCTATTTTCTATTGCGCACGCGGGTCGGCTCGGAGTCGAGATCAACGACGAAATAGCAGAAGCGGTAGCAGATTTGCTGTCAGACGACGACTTGAATGTCCAGGGATCGGCCATGTCCTCCATTCGTTTTGTCGGGCCGGCAGGCAAGAAAGCTAGTCCAGTGTTGCTCGCTCGCTTGCGCAAACTACGCGGACGAAAACACGCGTTCGAGCGTGTGTGGTTAACAGAGGTCCTGTGTTCCGTCGACCCAGCTACAGTGGAGAGTCTACTGGAAAGCAGCAGTGAAAGCTTGCGGATGGACGCGTATCTCGGGATTTCAGGTGGAAACCATGAGGCTAGTTTTATTCCGCATATCGTGCGGCTGCGCGACGACAGTTTCGGCAAACTCCGGTCTTACGCCAGGAGGAAGTTGGTAGATGGTACGCTGGCGATCTACGCCAACGACGAGGACCTAAACGACTGTGATCGTGCCAAAATCCTAAATGCGACACCTGGATCATCACAAGCGTTGGAAGACCCGTTACTCGTATTCTGGAACCGTATCGCGAACAAGAGAATGAGCGACTTTCTCAACCGTCACAGGGACAACCTGGAACCTTGTGAGCTCGCTTGGATTGAAGCAATTCGACGAGGTAACGGCTCGATATCACTCACCGAGGCCGTTCCGGTTTTGATTTCCTTGCAATCGAGTGATAATGCAGAAGTTAGGACTGATGCTCGCCGATTACGCCAGCTGTTCCATCGCTATGGCAGTGGTCTTTACACGGAATTCGAGAACTCGGTGATTGACCACTGTTTCGGTCACAATTCAAGCGCGACATCTGAGCAGTTGGTGTTTGATTCGAGGTACATCGACGCGAAAATGCGAAAAATAATCAAGAGGCTTGCGCGAGGACCACTGAGAACATGGAGTCATCGCGAAGACATTCGTCAACTGGCCAAACTAAACTTCCTACAGCGAATGCGCCAGGACCCAACTCTCGGTTTAGATCCAAACCAGGCTTTTCGCTATGCTGGATATCTAAATACAGCACTGGAATGGTGTGTCAAAGATGCAATAGCAGTGGCTGCGGTGGACCTTAAGCGAAACGGCAAACCACTGCCAAATCCAGAATGGATCCCGGATCGTTCGGCTAGTGATCTGAGCGAAAGTGTCGATTCGCTCCGTAACTCGGTTTCGCGTTTTCTTTCCACCGAAGAACTTAAAGTCTTCAACAAGTTGATCCAACGCAAATCGCAACGCGTGATTGCAGAAGAATTGAACGAGACAGAGAATCACGTCAAGACGCTAATCACGAACATTAGGAAAATCACCGAGGCGGTGACTGCGTCCAATTCTAAGTAGCCTTGTTTAGCGGGTTCGATCTCATTGCAGCTGCGAGCACGGCATTTCATAGCTGGCGTGCAAATTGACGAAGGCAACGGATTGAGTGCAGGCCAGAAATCAACTTCAATTCTATGGTCGTGGGAGCGATCTCTCGTCGCTGAAGTGGTCCGTGACATGACTGGCCATCACCAGCGCAAAGTCGGTCGTCGCGAAACGGATTGTCATCGTTTTGTAGGAGAACAGCAGTGCCTTGCGGGTCTATGCTGTTCGGCGCCGATTCCAGTTCCGGAAACGAATTGCCTCTAGACTAACGCCTTCGTGATGGAATCACGAAGGCGAATATCAACTGCGCAAACCCCGGCTCTACACGTAACTGGCTTGCTGCACACGACTTAGCGAAAAACCGGAAAAAGACATCCGAAAAGCGTCGAGGTGGTCGTATTCGAACGCTGAAGCGTTCGACAAGAGTGGATGGGAGGCAGATGACGGAATGGCACCGCCCGACAGGTCACTGCAGATTCCAGACCCAGGTCGACGCTGAGTAAAGCCGTCGACCACGGTTTAATCAATCGTTGCGTTGCAAGCACAACGAGCAAAACGGTTTGGCGAAATGGCGCAAGATTTTCAAGTACGGCTTGATCAGCTGCACGTCGATAGTCGCATGACTATCGACTGTAAGCTTCGTGAGTGCGCGGATCACATTCGCAAGTCGGCTGGACGAACTGCGTTGGCAGCCTTGGAAACAGGCGCGTGGCTTGAGACGGCGCACACGATTCACACAGGGCATGGACGTGGCGGGCGGTGGTCGAACTGGCTCGGTGTAAACGTGCCCTTTATTTCTGTCAGAACGGCCGATCGGTACCGCCGCATCTACAGACGATTTCGTGAAAGTAAGACACTGGTGTCTTGCTTCGAGCTATCGGCACTGTACGAGCTCGTAAAAGGTTCCACTCCGGAAAAGGCCGTGGCCCACGCGCTGCTCGAAGCCCAAAGCGGAAGTTTCGTTACCGCGAGGGATGCGAAAAAGATTGTCCGTACCTTCAGTACTGATGAGAAGAAACCCCGTCGCGCGAGAATAAAGAAAGCGGAGCCAACGCAGCTAAAAGTGACAGGTGGAACCGTCACAGTAGAAACCTTCGGGGCAGACGTGTTGGGCGCGTTGGAAGAGGCTATCGCCCAACTACGCGAGCAAGGCGCGATTGATCACTCTACCGCCGGAAAGGACCAACGATGAGTGATCTGATCCTGGGAGCAGAAGAAGTGAAGGCAAAGGAACGAATTGTGGAATACCTGCACGACGAGCACGACGGCTACCGAAGCGCGGTTGCGGAAGGACGAAACGTCGAGGACGTGCATCGCTCCGTACTGGTTTTAGAGCGAGCGTTGCAAAAGCATGCCGAGCTCTGCACAAGCCACCACATGGAACTGGAACGGTAACGATGAAAACCGAAGCCCACATTTTGATGACGAAGGAACTGGCAGCGGAAATTCCGCCACTGTATTCGCAGGAGGCGGACGCTGACCCGGTAGCGATGGCGAAGCTGTTCACGCCGGATGCGTCGTGGACTTGGTATGTCACAGAGTATGACCCACGCGAACGACTGTGCTTTGGTTTGGTTGACGGCCTTGAGCGCGAATGGGGTTACTTCAGTTTGGACGAGCTCGAGTCAGTCCGCGGGCCTCTCGGTTTGCGGATTGAACGCGACCTGCATTTTGAACCGGTGCGCACTAGCGCGCTGGAGCGCGAACTAGACCTCGACCGGTAGCGCAAGGGAACCGGAACCATGCCCAACCACGTGACGAACAAGCTCACTATCGAGTCCGGCGCCAGAATCGTGCTCGCCACGATCGAAGGCGAAAACGGCCCGATCGATTTTGATCGCGTGATGCCGATGCCGCCGGAACTTGACATCGAGTGTAGCGCTGAAGGTCAACTAGGAGCCGACGTGCTTTCCGGCGCCGGCGATAAATATCTGAGTAAAGCTTGGGCGACGGAACGAAAGATCGAGGACGTGAAAGGACTCAAGAAGTTTGTGGAACTTGAACGCCCACAGGTACTTGAGTTAGGCGAAGCCTACTTACGGAACGTCGAACAATACGGGCACCCAAATTGGTACGGCTGGCGTCTGCAGCACTGGGGCACGAAATGGAATGCGTACTACATCGGTGAGGCAGAGATTATCGGAGATTCGGCGCACGTCCGGTTCGACACTGCTTGGTCGCCACCGTTGCCAGTGCTTGATCGATTGTCGAAAGAGATCTCGGGCGCAGCGTTCGTGTTGAAATACTTCGATGAGGGTTGGGGTTTCGCTGGGTGGGCGAACTTTCGCAACGGAATGCAAAACGACGAGTGCATCGAGCCGAATTCGAACGACAGCGTCACTGAAATCGACCACCTCATTCAGTCCTAAGAGGTGAACTTGCAAGCTGAAGACATCGATCGCAGCCGCTAGCGGTTATGCACGCTGATTGGAAAGAGGCCCACATGTCCCATCACATCAACAACAAACTGGAAATTCACTCAAATGCGGAAGAGATCCTGGCGAGCCTCGTCGGTCCGGAGGGCGTTTTTGATTTGAATGCGCTTTTACCAATGCCCCCAGAACTGAACATCACTAAAACAGCGGAATCATCGTACGCCGAGCGGTATCTGCGTGGAGAAATTGACGAAGTCCTACGTTCTAGCTGGGCGAAAGCACGACAGCTCAACACGGCTGATGCGTTGGCGGAACATTTTCAATCTGCCGGGAAGGAGCTACTTGAAGTGGGGCAACAACGGCTGACCAACATCGCCCAGTTCGGCTACGCCGACGGGCATGACTGGTGTATCGCGAATTGGGGCACGCATCGGAATGCTTACCGCGTCGACGAGCCCGAATTTGAAAATGATGCCGCGTCCATCTGTTTTGTTACCGCACAGTCAACTCCCATTCCGTTCCTGCAATCGCTGTCCCACAGATTCCCGCGTACGGAATTCGACATGTACTTTTTCGGTGAGGCGTGGAACATCGCTGGGCACTGCTATCTGCACGGTGGCATTCAGCATTGGAATGAGTTCGTGCCTCGGAAAGACCATGGACTTTCCCAAGCGATTTACAACGAGGTCTATGGGGTTGAACTGGAACGGGAGCGGTAATCCAAGGTCCATACGCACACGACTTGATGGCGGACAACGTAGGCAAAACAAGACGTTGTTCATAAGCGAGCGAAATCGAACTTTCAATCAACCACACCTGAGTGCAGCACAGCTGCTGGTAACAGATACCGACAAACCAATCGCCAACATGAACGCACAAAACAACTTCGAGCGAAAACAAGTTGAAAACAAACGTTGCCGTTCCCAGACGCAACTCGTGATGTAGGACAGTCTTACGCCGTGAACGCGACCACAACCAAACAGATCGGATTTCGGTTGCCCGCCGAGCACGAACGCGCGCTGGTTGCTGCGGCTGAAAAACGTGGAGTGTCGCCTGGACTTTATGCGCGTGAGGTTTTGGTGGCGCACCTCGCAAACTTTAGTGAATTCGATGAACTTCGCTTTCGATTAGGCGCGATCGAACGAGTTGTTACGGGAGTGGGTCGCGATCTTGACGAACTACGCGACGAGTGCAGCGGACGCCGTCAAACGGATGAGATTGGCCAACTACGTGCGTCGCTCGCGGCGCTGGCGTTTCGCTTGTTGACTGAGTTCGGAGGACGTGACGAGGAAGACGCAACGGAATGGGTCGTCGGTGCGTTCGGTGTAAGTGAGGAATGAGGGAACCATGCTGATGATAGCCTTGTCCTGCTTAATCTTGGCCGCGGTGATTTCGATCTCCGATTTGGGTGCCAATACGCTGTATCACGTGCGCTTGACACAGCTCACTGACTACTACGATCCTGAAATGACGGGCGAGCGACCTGGTGAGTTTGTCGGTCGGGGCGCCGAATTGTTGGGTCTGCACGGCGTAGTTACTCGAGACTCGTTCAAGGCACTGATGAATG
Organism: Planctomycetales bacterium; assembly: GCA_020426925.1. Lineage (GTDB taxonomy): Bacteria > Planctomycetota > Planctomycetia > Pirellulales > Pirellulaceae > JAGQPC01. The sequence continues at coordinate 6,832 of JAGQPC010000427.1, forward strand.
GAATTCATCCCGAGTCAAAGGCGAAGCTAGTTAAGAACGCCGGTTCAAAATCCCGAGCGGCTGCGTGGGACATTTGTCACTCTCCCGACAAATCTTTTTCGATCCTGTGGGCGTTGGCAGAGCCAGCGGAGCGGCTGGAATTAGAAGCCGCGTTTTGCGCGGCGGTGGAATCAAGCATCCTTCGCATTGAAAAAGCGACGTCGATCCGTACCGGGCGGGAAGGCATTCCAACACCAGCGAGTCCGGTCATCTCGCGCTTTGTGCACACGTCGGCACGTGAACCGTACGACCCTCAGTTGCATGCCCATCTTGTGGTTCATAACGTGGGTGTTGCCGACGATGGCAGGACCGGTGCGATTGTGTCCAAACCGCTCTATCAGCAGAAAATGATGCTGGGAGCATTGTTTCGATGTGATTTGGCGTACGAACTTGGCAGACAATTTCCACGAATGGAATTTCGCCAAACGGAAGCTGGTTTTGAGATTGTTGGCGTGCCCGAACACGTGCGGGCGCATTTTTCTAGCCGACGTCAACAAATGGCCGACGAACTCGGGGAACTGGGTTCGGAGTCGGCAAGCGCGAAGGCGTTTGCGGCGCTTGCAACTCGTTCCGCAAAAGAATCGGTGCCGCCGCTGACAACACTCGAGAGACGGTGGCGAGCGGACGCCGATCGACTCGGATTTACTCAGCTCCACGTTCACGAAACGCTGCATAGAAGTTCGCGATTTGCGCACAAACAGGATGGTGTGCTTGAGAAATCGTTTGGGGCATCGCTCGACAAACTGTCCGCCAAACATTCGCATTTTGGCCAGTTCGATATTACGCGCATGGTAGCCGACGCCGCAGTCGCCAAAGGCG
>JAGQPC010000428.1 GCA_020426925.1 Planctomycetales bacterium
AGAAGTATTGGTTAAGAACTGGTTAAGATTTATTTGGGTCCACGCCGCCGTCCAGGTCGGTCCTAAATCTTTCGGCTCGATGCCGTCGATTGGCAAACTGTCTCCAGACTCGCACGGAAACAACCAGCCAAATGACAACCAGGGCTAGAACCACGCCAGATAGGTCGCGAACGTCAGCAGTTGACGCCAGTATCACCAGCGCAGCGGCCGCAATGGCCTCTGAAAAAGGCTTGGCGATACCGGCCACAAATGTGATCGCTTGCCGTCGCAATCTATGCTGCATTGGGCTGTAGGCAATCTGAATCGATGGCTCGTTGAAGCTCCTCTTGAGCGCGTCACAAGCCTTTGTAATGGTCAGTGGCCAAAGGGCTGCCTGCTTGAACGCAACCACCCAGGCGATTCCGGTTGAGACGAGCAGCGATACCGGGAAGAGAAGCAGTCCAACGAGGATTCCACCGGATTGCAGCACCCGGTTTGTGACAAATAGCTGCAGGAGGCCGGTGACCAAATAGATTGCACCGTAAAAATAGCCGAAATAGGCTGCCAGCGACTCTTCGTTTCTGGAGTACTCTGAAGCAGCCGTCACCTTCCATTGGTATTCGACGAAGGTTGAAACAAGCACCGTGATGACCACGAGGCTCGCAATGGACAGAACGTATGGAGTATGCAACGCATCTCGGAATCGCGATTTTTCTGTGCTGTCGGCATGCGAGAAAGTGATAGCTCGTCGTGGTTTCAGCTGCAGCATTGGGATGATTGTCAGCAGGTCAATTGCCGCGACGGCGTACATCAGCTGGTGTACATCCATTTTGTGAGCAAGAACTCCGGTCGCAAAACCCAGCAAGACTCCTGCCACATTTGCACCGGCACCCAAGAATCCCACGATTCGTTCCGGGCGATTGTTGGCGAATTGCTCGCTCAGCAGCGTCGTAAAGAAAATCGTGCCGAGACTTCCTCGAACTTGAGAAAGCAGATAGACCAGCGCGTATACCGTCAAGGAATCGGTAAACGCATTCATCGCGATTGGAGTTACAACCGACATCAGTGACAGGGCCAGAAGCGTTCCGATCACAAGCTTGCGAAATCCGATTCGTGGCATCCAATGTCCATATGCCAAAGATGAAAGAGCTACTACTCCTGCCGAGAGCATATAGAGCGCAGGGAGTTGCTCGGTACCGATGTGGCTGAGGAATGCGCTGTCCGCAACCGTTCGTACAAGCACATACGCGCCTGCATTGCAAAAGTTGTAAAAGAACAGCCAGCATGCGCTACGACGTTCATCTTGATTGAGCGAATACAGGCGTTCCAACATGTCGAGTTATGACGTCTCCAACTCGCGACGTATGATTCCGAGACCAGGCAGGAGTAGCATTTGTCACCGGGTTGCGATCTGGACGCTCCAAGTACGTTTGTTAACTCGGATTCGGCGCAACTTCTCCGAACGACAAATGGCAAACTCGCAGCCAATTGTAACCGTAGATTGGAAATTATCGCGATTATCGTGATTGCCGCACCATCGATTTCTCAGGTGATTGGCGCGTAGTCTATAGTGGTCTCACGTACCAGTTAATCTTGGTGAATTTTTGAGCGAGCTTTTAACAGATTTGGACAAGCCGCGATGCTGACTATTAACGAGCGTCTGCAGATTCCGCTGCGTGAATTCGAATTTGATTTCGTACGAAGTGGAGGGCCTGGTGGGCAAAATGTGAACAAAGTTGCTACGAAAGCAGTAATGAAGTGGGACATCACGAACACTCAGTCGTTGCCGGACAGCGTCAAGAAACGGTTTTGCAGTACGTTTGCTCGCCGCATCGGCCAAGATGGAATGTTTACGATAACCAGCCAGCGTTTTCGCGACCGTGGCCGAAATGTTGCTGACTGTTTGAGTAAGTTGCGTGCTTTGGTTTTGGAAGTTGCCGTGCCTCCGAAGCCTCGAAGAAAAACAAAGCCGACCAAGGCAAGCAAAATTCGACGCATGAAAGGTAAAAAACAGCAATCAGAGAAAAAGCAACGGCGTCGACCGCCTGGAGTTGAATGAACGTTCGCTTTTCTTGCATGCGAACAACTGCACCGCTTGTTACTAAATTGCCACCACGTGTCGTCCAGATTGACACACGGTCAATCGATCGACAAAAAACGCTACGTTTCGAACAACTTTCTTGGCACAATCGCACGAAAAAAATACGTAACCGATAGAGATCTAAGACACGGCTAGCGATTCGCTTAGCCGCAAAGGAGCAATCTGGTATAATTCGAAGGTCTGACCGAACGAGGCAGAATCGATTGTTTTGAAAACCCGTCGGAATCGCAGAGATGGAAGAGCCAAACATCGACGACATTCTTCAAAGTTGGCCTTACGATCCAAATTCGGTCAGCGTTAGGTTGGCAAAAGGCAACGACGATCGCGACGTGCTGCAAATGCGAATCGAGATGGGGGTCTTACAACTCGAAACGACGGGGCGTCCGGACGGCGAACACCCGTTTGGCGAAATGTCCTATTTTGACCACTTGATTTCGCTGGCCTTTGAAGACGAAGAAATGGTAATGACAGAGGAAATGTGCTCCGAGGCGGATCGCGAGTTCGTTCAGTATTACCACCGTCGAGTGTGTTGGTTAACGTTGCGTGAGTTTGATAAAGCGGTGCGCGACGCGAATCACACACTGGCACTTATGAATTTCTGTCGTGATCATTCTCCTGACGAAGGTTGGACGATGGCGCGTGAACAGTATCGTCCGTTCGTCATGTTTCATCGAATTCAAGCCGAAGCCCTTGGGCAACTGGAAGAAAGTACTGCTGAACAAGCCGTTGAAGTACTCAATCGTGGTCTTAATGAGCTTCGTGACGTCTTCGTCGAGTTCGAAGCAGATGATGAGTTTGAGGAAAGCGAATTGGTGCAAAGGCTACAAGAGCTGCGGGAATCGTTGCGGGAAAAGTTCGACGTTGGTCTGACACTTAAAGAGCAACTAGATGCTGCCATCGCGGCTGAACAATACGAGCTCGCCGCGAAGCTTCGCGATCAGATGGCTTCGCAAGGCGGTTAAGTTGCTCGCCGTCACCGACCAGATGCCCGTGACTCTTAGCTCATTGTCGACTTGGCCGTTGCCAAATGTTGGCGGCAGTCCACGCGAGTAGAACGGTCCAGCTCAAGGCAGACACTGTCGCTCCAAGTCTGAAGCTCAGTGGCTCGTACGAAAATCGTAATGTGTGCGTTCCCGCTGGAAGATCGACGCCTCGGTAGTTCTGTTCCACCGTCCGAATCGGCTGCGATGTCGTTTTTTTAGTTTGGCGATTCTCCACTGAACATCTCCATCCATGGCACATGCTGTCACGCAGCACAATGGTTCCCGGCTGATCTAGTGCAACCAAAATCGTTATATGATTTACGGAATCGCAAACAATGCGAACCTCATCGCCGGGTTTACTCGAATTTACGGGGTGACCTTCGATGTGAGCTCGCGGGCAAGCAACCGGGCAGTAGGCGGCTTTTATCGGTTCACCGAATAGTTCGCACGTTTCGATAATTTTGTAGTCCGGATAATGCTGTAGATCATCGTCTCGTCCGATAACGTACCGAACGCATGCTCGTTTCAACGCCGTTTCTGAAACTCGCTCCGTGTCATTAATGGTCCTTTCAAACTGCAACGACGAGAAAGAAGCCGCCGGCCGCAACACGGAGATTCCATGCGCCAGTCCGAAGCGGTGCGCAGAGGTTGTGATATCCCATAGCAATCCGTCACGTAGCCGGTTGGGCGAACTTGTGTTTCGCTATTCGCTAGGGTATACGCTCCTGGGGATTGCGCGGTGAACACGAATATCCTCGTGACCATGTGCTTTTGCATGAGCTTTAATCGCCGATATCAAAGGTGTTTGAGAGTTCCAGTCGGACCGGTCAGCAGTTACCACCGATCGATGGTGGGCTGCACAGAGTTCGGCCGTCAGTGCAATCAAGAAGACCATTAGCTTGCTTTGCGCACGTAGCGATGACAGTGCCACAAGGGCAACAGCCGATCCGACGATAGCAACATGCGCGAACGAATAACATATATCGCGCCAGACTCCGCCAGCGACTAGTGGTCCGAATAATCGACTGTTGATTCTGCCGTCCAAATGTCCTTGGAATACAACGAATAGACAACAAACTGAGCACAACGCACCGACTAAGATCGTTCCACGCATCGCCTGCTGCAAAGTAATCTGAATTGGTCCTTGGTCCGCGGCTTGCCTTGCGGCCATCAGCGACGTACCGCACGCAGCTAGGGTCCACATTTTGGCCGGGTAACGAAATTGTCCATGCACTGGCAGGAGACTGTTCAGCCACCAATAGAAGCCACCGATTGGATTCCAGAGGCGCGCGGAACCGCCGAAGGCAGCCGAGACTTCGTTGAACAGCCAGCCGACTCCGTACCAACCAAGGCTGCCAAAGAATCCGATCAATACGATCGCACGTAACCATCGATCAAGGGAATCTCGTGGCGCTCGCATTCTTTGGATTGCTAGAAGCAATGGCAGCAAACCCATGTACAGCGATGGAGCCCACGTGCGATCGTTCGCTGGCAGCACGCCGATCCACCGATGGTTTTCCGGAAACAACTCGCCACTGAATTTCGGAAGAAGCAGTTCGGCCCATCTCCACGGCGGAATGCTGAAGTTGTACCGTTTCGATTGATGTGAGCCAACAACTGGTTGCACAAATGGTGACTGGTGGTCTGCGCCCATCAGCATCGGAGCTGTGTGACGGGAGCTTTGTCCGGTCCATTCGAGTGATGGGAAAACCTGGGCAGCGGCCAGGAGAACGGCCAGGGCAGGGCAGGCGACTGCAATGAGTAGTGCCTTGTGCGAACGACTTGAGTTTGAGTCGAAGTGCCGGATCCAAATTGTAATTGCACCAACGAATGTCAAGAGTGCAAGATAATAAGCCATCTGTGGATCGCCGCCCAAAACCATCATCGCTTGCACGGTCGCGCAAGCGACTCCGTATCGCCAGTCTTTTCGGCTGATGCTGGTCCATCCCAAGGCAAGCCCGATGGGCAGCCACGACGCACCGATCAGGAAGATCACGTTGCTGTATTGAAACAGAATCGCTCCGCCAAACGCGTAGCTAACTCCGGCCAAGCCTGACGCGAGTACATTTACTCCAAACATGCGACTGGCAACGTAGGCTGAAAACGCGGCGAACAATACATGGCCAATGATGTAGCACGAATAGCTAGTGTCGAAGGAACACGATAATGCGAATACGAGCTTTCCGGGGTAGAGCAGGGCACTAGTTGGATCGGCCAGCAGCGGTCGCCCTAGTTCTTCGGCTGAGTTCCACAGCGGTACTTGCAACGATGGAAGCGTTTTGCCCCACTGAGCCTGGGCGAACTTCAACGACGGATGATAAAAATGTGCCGCGTCACGATAAAGAAACTGTTCGCCGTCAAAAATCGGCTTCGCAAACAGGAACAGCGTTGCCATCGCGACAACGAGCAATACAAACAGGCGATCTCGCTTCGTCGAGGGGGTCATTAATCGCGGATGAAAACGAGCAAGCCAGCATGAAGTCTTGTTTCAAAGGCTTGATCTTAGCACATCGCGAGCTTCGCACGAAGTCTCTACATAGGCGAGTGCATTCGAATCGATTTGCGGATTTCGGCTCGAATGGGCCGTCGATTTGCGGAACAAACGTGCACAAAGAACTCGAACGGTCCCGTGCGGATACGATCTTCGTCGTGTAGAACGGTTGACGACGTGACTTCTCCGTTCACACTTACTTCGGGACCCCCACCCAGCCACCGGAGAAACAGCCTGTGATCGGTGCGGTACAAATACGCATGAACATCACCAAACTGTGCGTCGCCTAAAACGAGATCGCAGTCGTGAGACCGACCGATTAAATAGACCGGCTCTTTCATCAATCTCATCGGTCGGCGAGCGGTGCCTCGCGTGATTTCGAGATAAACGCGATCTTCCCGTTGCGCAGAATGAGGTTTCGGCTGTGGTGCGTGCGAGTGGATCTTGAGAATTCGTACCATGGATCGTTGTCGTTTGTCCGTCAGAAAGCCTTCGATTTGATTGCGTCTGTGCTCAGGCGAGCAGACGTGTTGTCGCTACTTTCTGTTTCGGATCGACGATAGCACCGGCCTGCGACAGGATCGGTAAAACGAGCTGAATCTACGGATCGCAGGTCCGTTTGCGCAGAGCAGACTGTTCGTGCGTGCGATTGCGCACCGATCGAGAAGAGCCAAATCGAATTAGTCGGTCGAATCGGTCGCTACGATAATTCCGGAAGCTCAAAGCCTTTGCGCCGAGGGCGATCCAACAACGAATTCGCTTCGGCGTCGTTTTCAAAGGTTTCTGTTTCTGCGTTCCAGATGAGCTTTCGCCCGAGTTCCCGAGTGATGTTGAGAAAATGGCAAACTGAAATTGAACGATGGCCGATTTCGACGTCGGCGTTAGGTGTGCCGCGAGTTTTGATGCACTCCAGCCAGTTTGCGAGATGAGGTTTTGCGGTCCAACCTGGCCCTTCCCATTTCTGTTGCTCCGCTTGACCTGGAGCATCCGGCAAAAAGTCCACCGGGTTGGTCGTGAATTTGTTTCGGTTGATTTCGATTTTCGCTTTCGAGCCAGTGAAAATCGCGCCGCCCATCGGGCCACCGTCCAGTTCAAACCGAACTTCTGTACCATCCGCGTACCGCATCGAGACCTTGCCATTGGCGCCAGCCGTGACCGGCCAAAGTTCTCGCGGACCAGTGTGGCTTTTTCCCAATGCCCACTGAATCTGGTCGACTCCGTGAGCGCCCCAATTTGTCATTTCGCCTCCCGAATAGGCACGCCAACGCATCCAACCAAACTGCAGATCGCTGTTAAATGGACGAAGTTCCGTGGGGCCGCACCACATATCCCAATTGTCTCCTTGCGGAATGGGCTGAGTCTGCGAGCGATCGTATCGCTGTGGGCCTGTATAGTTAACGGCTTGGACGAATTTCAGCTTGCCAAATCGACCATTGCGTACAGCCTCACAGCAAAATCGGTTCAGCTCCATAGTACGTTGTTGAGTTCCCACTTGAAACACTCGCTTATACTTGCGAGCAGCATTGACCACATGGCGACCTTCTTTGATGTATGCGGTTAGCGGCTTTTCTGCGTATACGTCTAATTCCGCTTGGCACGCCAGGATGCAAGGAAGCGATCGGCCATGATCGGGCGTTGCGATGATTACGGCGTCGAGTTGCTCGTTGTCGAACATCTCGCGATAGTCGCCGTAGGTACGCCAGTCCGTTTTCTTTTCGTCGAGCGTTTGCATCAGACGAGCGCGATAACAATCTGCGATGGCAACCACTTTGCCGGGTGCCGGAACCTGGTCGATTAATTGTCTCGCTCGATTTCCCACGCCAATGACGCCGATGCGAATTGTTTCATTGGCAGACGCACCACCATCGCGGCCAAGTACGTGG